>CAZMNQ010000099.1:0-3713 GCA_964567695.1 uncultured Bdellovibrionales bacterium | reverse complement strand
AATGGTAATGAGCCATCGGGGCTCAGAACCTTGACAATTTGATACACAAACAACCACGGAGGTAGAAAGATGATTCAGGCACTCGCAACAATGTGGGATTGGCAAGGAAATCAAAACAGCGGCACGCAGTACATCATGGCCATCTCGCTATTGTTTTTTAGTCTGGGTGTTGTGATTATCGGCTACGCATTGAACATTAGCGGATATGCGACCGCCAACCTCTTCATTTTTGCCATTATGGCAGTATCCTTGGTTTGCCTCTGGCTCTACCCAGTGTTTGGGTTACCACGGTGCAACCAAAATGCCATCACGGATGATATAACCGGACAGTATTGGTTACTGCTGGCGCATATCATCATCTGGATAGCAGCCATATTGGGTGGTATGGGCATACTGTCCATCCAAAAGCATCCATTATTCTTTTGGATGTTAATCCCAGCCATCACAATCGTGACTCTCGCCACTTTCACCTGGGAGCGTAACAGTAGCTGGGCTAAACCGCTAATCTATTGGTCGGCGGTGGGCATTACCGCAATTTTGTTTGCGGTAACAATCTTTAACTCCATACCATCGGAGATTAAAGATGCTTCTAAGGCAGCAATCGCCGGCATACATTTCCCCTCTCCCAGTGCTACACTGCCAGCACCTGCAAAAAAGATGTCGTCATCAAAGCCGGCTCCACAACAAATCGCGAAGCCGGCGCCGATACCAGTGACGCAGGCTGTATTCCGACCTGCACCGGCGCCACCGCCCAAACCGGAAATCTGTTCCCACTCAGAAGGAATTCTCAAGTGGGGCGACAAAGATTATCCGACCTGGATAAAAGTCCAAATCGAATGCAAAAACGAAACTATCGTCTTGCATGGACCAAGGTCCTCCTTTTACATAACGGACAACAAGTGGCTGGAAGGATCTGTGGGTGGATACTTGTCTATGCAGCCAACATCCTCCGGTAATCTTCTTGCTGAAGGAACGATGGAAACAAGCATAGATCCGGCTATGCCAATATGGCTCGAGAAAATCTTCCCGTAGAACCATACGGAAGCCTAAAACAAAAGGTGATTCGACTAAAAACCGAATCACCTTTTTTCTTTTTAAAAAAATCTAAATTCCAGGTGCGCCTTGCAAAGCCACATCAATCGCTTGAATAATCACAAATGATCCCAGAATAACAATCACACCAATAACTGAATAGGTCAGATTTCTCTTGGCTGCGCTCATTAGATCATCATCACCGGCGGCTGTTATATATTGAATACCGGAAATTGCAAATCCAATCAAAGCGATGACGCCCGAAATCATTAACAGCCATTTCAATAAATTAACTAAAATATTTTTAATGGGAGCATCCGAAAGACCTGTATTCTCAAAAGTCGGCATCTCAACACCATTCATAGCTGGAGTGGTAGTCGTGTTTCCTGTAGGAACACCAAGGGGGATACCGCTTGGACCACCTGGATTTTTATGACTACTACCGCAAACTGAACTATCAGCCACAAAAGTACAATATCCACTGCCATCCGTTGCTTGTCCACTACAAATTAAATCACCCTCAGCCCTGCAACCATCAATATATGTTATTGGCGTATATTGACATGCACCGCCAAAACATGTGCCACTGGAAATTCCATTCACTGGATATGCAAGTGTACACCCTACGCCATCGATTTGCCCAACACAACTTGTATTTGCTGCTGAAGCCGTTTGAGTTGTCTTGCCAACAGCAAAAAATAATCCAAAAACAATCAAACCAATTTTTATTTTATTTTTCATTTTTTTATATTAAATAACACTGCTGTTGGATAGAATGGCAGCGACCGCTTGAATGATTACATAGCCGGATAATCCCACAAGCACTCCAATGATAGAATATTCCATTGCCTCCTTGGCTTTTTCCATCATATCATCATCGCCAGCAGCCAAAATATACATCAGACCAGAGATGACAAAACCGATGATGCCGATGACTCCAAAGATTGTCAAAAGCCAAATCAAAATACCAGTGATGATACCCGTGATTGAACCGACCGGCAGTCCAAAAGTATTCACCAGCCCCCAACCACCACCCGTGCCGGAACCAATCCCAAAAGAAAAACCACCACTGCTCCCGGAAAGTCCACCTGAAATTCCACCACTACCGATACTGAGTCCCCAAGCATCATTAGCCGCGAAAGAAACCGATGGTAACATTACCACTGACACCAACAAAATCATCGAAGCTAGTTTAAAAATTTTTCTCATTTTTTTAGTTTTAATTAATTTTTACTAATCAAATCATACCACATTTTCTAAAAAAAATAAATCAACCCAAACAAAAAACGACTGTGGATAAGTCCCGCACTAACTTTACACAGCGTCTTTGACGCTAGAGGCTGGAAGCCGGTGCAAAGTTAGTGCGGGGTACAGTCGTTTTTTTGCAGATATCTATTGTCAACTAAAAAGTCGTGCTTGTGCCTCCCAACATTCCTTGAACTGCCTTGATGATTACCAATCCGATCAGTGCCACAATAACTCCGATAATTGAATACATCATTGCGTTCTTGGCTGTCTCAATTCGGCCTTCGTCTCCAGCTGCAGTTAGATATAGAATACCAGCGATTGCAAATCCAATCACGCCAACAATTCCAACCATCATCAATAACCAATTCATAATACCAGTAACAATGTCCGTAATGCTTCCTCCTGGCAAATTGGTTCCTTGCGGAGTTTGAAATCCTGTCGCCGCTGAAACCAAAGCTGGAAAAGCCATTGTCATAACTGAAACCGCAGAACCAAAAGCTTTAATTTTATTTTTCATATTACACCCGCCTTTCTAGCTTATATCGATTCGAAACTACGAATCAAATACGAATCTACAAACCATATCATAATTGTTCGTAAATTCGAAAATAGTTCGTAGTTTCGAATCGGCTTATTGTACTTTCAATAAACTGCCAATTTGACTCACGATTACCAGCGCCGCCATCACCACCACAATTCCAATCAAAGAGTTCGTGATAATTGTTTTCCCTTTTTTCGCCCGATCTTCATCGCCATACGCCGTCAGATAGAATGCTCCACCAATAACTAAACTTATTATAGCAACAATTCCCACCACTGACAATAATAAATTCAAAGTTCGCATCACAATATCTTTTATGGTCAGCGCATTGTTCACCATTTCATCTGCATTGACGCCTGTGCCGCCGCCGAGAATATTTTTTATTTCTTTCAAAAAAGTTGGCGCAGCCAAGGCAATAGCCAGTCCGATCACCGCGGAAGTAATTGTGGCTTTCGCTCGCGTAATCATTTTTTCATTTCCGGTTGACAAAATATACATCGTGCCGCCAATCACAATAAACAAAACGGCAATCCAGGCAATCAAACCTTTTAAATTATTCAGTAATGCGCCTACCACACCGGACACGCTTGTGAAGCCAATTGGGTTTACGAAGGCAGTAGAAACATTCCCCTCTTTAGCATTGTTGATATCTATATATACTTTTTTTGATGCAGCAGTTCCTTGATCTGACAATGATGTTATTATGGATTGGCACGAACCAGCAACACATATACCATTATAACTTCCATCTACCAGATTGGTTAGCGTGCATTTATCGCCATTATTTTTTCCAACACAACTCAAATCTGTTGCTGCATAACTTTGTTTATCTGTAAAAAATAATGCAAGAAATATAATTGATAATATTAAATATTTTTTCATTTTTATTTTA
>CAZMNQ010000098.1:0-3758 GCA_964567695.1 uncultured Bdellovibrionales bacterium | reverse complement strand
ACTCTTACAGGAGTAAAATGGACATTGAAACTTAATTGTTCAGTGGTTTAATATTATAAAATAAATTAAATCAATCTATATGGAAGAAGAGAAATCTTTTTATAGCAAGCCTCGCGATGAACGCTATTATGGCGTCGGCGGGTTTATCGTGGAAATAATCAAGATTTTCCTGTTGGCTTTTGTGATCATTGTGCCGATTAGAGTTTTTTTGTTTCAGCCATTTTTTGTGCAAGGCGCTTCCATGGAGCCGAACTTTGAGAACAATCAATATTTGATTGTGAATGAGTTTGGTTATAAACGAACGGATATTGGATCATTTTTCACAGTGAGACCATTTAAGGAGATCGGCCGGCAAGAGGTGGTGGTTTTTCGTTATCCTAAAAACCCCAGCCAATTTTTCATTAAAAGAATAATCGGATTGCCGGAGGAAAAAATTGAAGTCAAGGATGGCAAGGTGATGATTTATAATAGTGAAAATCCGGATGGATTTGTTTTGGACGAAAAAGCCTACCTTTCGAGCAATGTTAAGACAACAGGAGAATTGGCTGTTACGCTGAAAGCGGATGAATATTTCGTGATGGGAGATAATAGATTGTTCAGTTCTGACTCGCGTTCCTGGGGGCCGGTGCCGGAAGCGGACATTGTTGGCAAAGCGCTCCTTCGCGCGTGGCCTTTAGATAAAATATCTATTTTTTAAAAATCCAAATTCCAAAATCCAAATTGTTCCAAATCAAATTAGAAATCAAAATTTCAAAAAAATATTTAGATTTTGGATTTTGAAGCTTGATTTGAAATTTGAGTTTTGGGCTTTGAAATTATAATAAAGTTATGGCAAAAATTACTAAAAAAGCAGAGATTAAAAGGGTTGTTAAAAAAGCAATTGTTAAAGGTGCCGCAAAATCCAAAAAGCAGGAAGTGAAAAAAGAACTGGAGCCGATTGCTTTGCAGCCGCCACGCGGGATGAAGGATATTTTGCCGGAGGATCAATGCTATTGGGAACAAGTGAGAAGAGTGACAGAAAGGTTAGCTAGAGAATATGGTTTTTCCAGAATAGATACGCCTCTCGCTGAGTTTAGCAATCTTTTTAATCGCAGCATCGGCGAAGGCACTGATATCATCGAAAAAGAATTATATAGTTTTGTGACCAAAGGCGGCGACAAGATTTCTCTGCGACCGGAAATGACTGCGGGCATCGCTCGCGCCTATATTCAGCATGGTATGAATGTCATAAGCAAGCCCGTCAAGCTTTTTTCCACCGGTCCGGTCTATCGCTATGATCGCCCGCAAGAAGGTCGCTACCGAGAATTCTATCAAGTTAACTATGATGCTTTTGGCGAGCAAGATCCAATTTTGGACGCGCAAGTGATTCAGGTAGCAGCCAGAGTGGTGCAAAACTTAGGCATCAAAGCGATTCAAATTCAAATTAATTCTATTGGTTGTCCGACTTGCCGCAAGGAATATAAGGATCTTTTGGTTAATTATCTGGAATCAAAATCAAATAAGTTGTGTATGGATTGCAAAAGGCGTTTGGAAATAAATCCGTTGCGTGTTTTGGATTGCAAGGAAGACAAGTGCTTGCAAGTGGCCGCGGCCGCTCCGCAATCAGTGGATCATTTGTGTGAAGAATGTCGCGTGCATTTCAAGAGTCTCTTGGAATATTTAGATGAATTGGATTTGCCATATACCATCAATCCGAAGCTCGTGCGCGGTTTGGACTACTATACTAAAACTGTTTTTGAAATTTGGTCCGGTTCGGAAGAAGGCAGAAAAAGCGCGCTGGGCGGTGGCGGACGCTATGACAACTTAGTTAAATTTTTGGGCGGCGAAGCAACCCCGGCCATCGGCTTTGGATTAGGTGTGGAAAGACTGATTATTGAAATGAAGAGAGTGCAGGCGAAACCCTATCGGGCGCCGAAACCGAAAGTTTTCTTGGCGCAACTAGGCGACCTGGCGAAAAAGAAAAGTTTGCGCCTTTTTTCCGAATTGGAAAAAAATGGTATTTTGATGGCGGAAAGTTTTGGCCGCGGCAGTTTGAAATCGCAATTGCGCGTAGCTAACCGACTGGGAGTGGAAATGACTTTGATTCTTGGACAGAAAGAAGCGCTCGACAAAACTGTAATAATTAAAAATATGATCAGTGGCGAACAGGAAACGGTGAGCGTGGACAAACTAATTGATTTGGTTAAGAAAAAATTGAAAACCGACAATGTAGTGACCTATCACGATAATAATCTAAATCATAACAGCTAGGCATTAAAATGAGCGATTGTTTGTTTTGTAAAATAGCGCAAAAAGAGATTCCGGCTGAAATAGTTTTTGAGGATGATGAAATTTTGGCATTCAAAGACATTCATCCTTTGGCGCCAACGCACATTTTGATCATTCCCAAGAGGCATATCGCGACTATTAATGACTTGGCTGAAGGGGATGTTGAATTGATGGGAAGGATGATTGTGGCAGGGAAGAAAATTGCTGCTCAGTTGCAAATTTCTGAGAAAGGATATAAACTGTTATTTCGGGTGGGCGAGTGGGGTGGACAGGAAATTGCCCACATTCACCTGCATCTGATCGGTGGAGCCAAGCTGTATGAAGATATAAGGCCAATATAAATATAGTACCTAATTACCAAGGCACAAATATACTAATCAAGATACAATAAACAAGGTACAAACACCAAATAAAATTCAATTATCAATAACCAAAATTTTTGAGCTTGGTGTTTGGAATTTGTTTGGTTATTGTATCTTGTAACTTGTATCTTGATTATTTATTAGAAAGGAGGATCTATTATGATTGAAGTAAAAAAGAAAGACCGCGAAACATCGGAAAGTTTAATCAGACGGTTCAGCCGCCGCGTTCAACAAAGCGGTGTTTTGGTGCGCGCTAGAAAGACCAGATTTCGTTTGGATGAAAAAAGCAAAAGTGAAATTCGCCAAGGCGCGATGTATCGAGCGCAAGTTAAAAAAGTTGTTGATCGTTTGAAAAAAATGGGCAAGTTTGACGACGAAAATTTCAAACAAGCTAAGAAGAAAATGAATAAATAACATTTAAAAATATGAGTTTAAAACAAACAATATTTTCTGATTTAAAAACGGCCATGAAAGCCGGCGAGACCGAAAAACGGGATGTTCTTCGCATGCTTGATTCAATGATTAAAAACACGGAAATTGATAAATTGAAAAAAGAAGAAGGACTCAGCGACGAAGAGGTGATGGAAGTCATTGCTCGCGCTGTGAAACAACGGCGCGATGCCGCGACACAATTTGAAACAGGCGGCCGGCCGGAGTTGGCAGAAAAAGAAAAAAAAGAAATGGAAATTCTGATGGCCTATATGCCGGCGCAAATGAGCGAAGACAAAGTGCGAGAAATCGTCAAGGAAGTTATCGCGCAAGCTGGCGTAACCAGTAAATCGGACATTGGCAAAGTAATGGGACCGGCCATGGGTCGACTCAAAGGCCAGGCGGATGGAAACTTAGTTAAAAAAATTGTTGAAGAAGAGTTGCAATAAAAATTTTAGTAGATAAAAATAGCGGGGGATTTTTCTCTCGCTTTTTTGTTTTTCATCTATCCTGCCTGTAGCGCGGTGCAACATGGCGGGCGGAGCCTGCCCGCGGCGTGTCCCGAGTACTCGGGATTTACGCTGTGGATAACTCCCATTTCCAATCTTCTTTAAATCTTTTTTTTGTGCTACAATAAAAGCATAAAAAATGAAACCCCTGAAGAACTCCCTGTATTTTTACATTAAAAAGTGGTACAAT
>CAZMNQ010000097.1:2523-3766 GCA_964567695.1 uncultured Bdellovibrionales bacterium | reverse complement strand
CGCTACCCACCACCGCAGCATCCTTATCAGCATTGTTGATGGTGACATTGTTGGTTTCCAAGTTTTCGGTTTTAATTTCTTTGGCCGTTAGGACGCCAGCTATGTTAATATCATTGGGAGTTTTATCATTGAGTCCGAGAACTAATTTGAGATACGCAATATCTTGAATATTAAGATCTGTTTTAGCTAATACCAAAGTTAAATCCGGATTGGTCTGCGCTTTCAACTCATCAATTTGAGTTTGCAATTGTTTAGTTAGATCAGTGATTTGCGTCTGCAGAAACGCAATGGCTTGCGTCTGCTCAGTGGTGTTTTTAGTAAGTTGTTCGGTGGCATTGTTCACCATCGTGTTAACTTGGTCTGCCACATTCATCTCCGCGATTCTTTGGGTGACGGCTTCTTCGACTTTTTCGACGGTGAGGCTTTTGTTTCTTCTGGAGATGAGAACTTGGATTGATCCATTGGTACCCTCGAATTTTTGCAGAGCCACTCCGACGGTGGATTCACCGGCGTCGGCTTTGCGCAGATAACCTGGAGTGGAAGCGGAAGTCAGGCTGTCGCCGATTTGGACTGATCCATTTTCGTTTGAGATGTTAGCCGAGATTTGGCCGAGCATCGCGATGACTTTGTAGTTGGGATCTTTGTCGCGATTAGTGTCAGAGTTTCCGATGATGGACGGGTTTTTGGAAACCACGCCCATGACATTGTTGTCGCCGGAATTGAGACATCTTTTGACAGCGTTGTCTTTCTGAGTGTCCACACAGACGGCTTCGCCGGGAGTAAGATTGGTGTCAGTGGTTTTGAAATATTCAGCGTAGTCGGCGCCAGTACCAGTGTAAGCTCCGTCAGCATAAACCAGGCCATTGGCTTGGACGCGGAAGACCGGATCGTCAGCCGAAGCCACATCCGAACGCAACATTAAAATATTATCAGTGGCATTTGCAACTGCTTTGTTAGAATTTATCTCCAAAGAAACTTTCCCGGCTATGCCAGCAATATCATTAAGATGAAGCAGTGCGGTTGGAACAGTGGTGCCGATGCCAACATTGCCAGTTGTTCCGATGCCACTACTTGGTCCGACAAAGAAAGTTGGGATGGTGCTGTTGAAACCAATTGCCAGAGAATTGGCGGTGTTATTGACTAAATAGTTGGATGCATCTACTCCTTTACCAAGGACAATGGTATTATCTGCTGAACCGGCGGTTAGATATTGTCCCATGGCAATTGAAGCAGTTCCGCTGGC
>CAZMNQ010000097.1:0-2423 GCA_964567695.1 uncultured Bdellovibrionales bacterium | reverse complement strand
CTGGCGTTTGTGTACCATCCTATTGCCGTTGAAGCTTGTCCGCTGGCAAGCGAAGACATTCCTAATGCGGTTGAATAATTTCCGATGCTGGCATCATCCCATTGAGTCCCATCTACACGGCCGGATCTAAAGGCTGCTTTTTGCGGATACCAAATCATTCTGGTGCCAGCTCCAGCGGTGGTCAATGTTGTGCCTGAGCCAAAAGTGCCAATAGAGAGAATTCCGCCGTCGGGTGTAGTGGTGCCTTTGTCTAATGTAAGTTTAAATTCAGGAGCTGTCGTCCCAATCCCCACATTCCCCGTCGAAAGAATCGTCAGTTTAGCCGTATCAGACGCGCCAAACATAGCCGAGCTGGCAATGTTGTTTATGACACCAAAACCCATAGCTACAGAGTTGGCGGCAGTGGCTTGATTCGCATTTCCTATTGCCACGGAACTGGTGGCGGTAGCTTGATTCGAATATCCGATAGCCACACCATTCATCCCGCTAGCAGTGTTACTATATCCAATAGCCGAAGCAAGCAATATGCCTGTAGCACTATTGCCTATGCCTATTGCAGAGTTCAAAGTTCCCGTTGATACATTGCTCGCTCCTACGGCAAAACTACTGCTCGAATAAGTATTCCCTAATCCGATTTTTCCCCCATTCCCGTCAGTAGCAATAACATCTGAACCGTTGTATTTATATGTATTCCCCGAAGCAATGTTTACATTTCCATTCACATCCAAGGCATACCCAGGATTGGTCGTTCCAATCCCCACATTCCCACCATCTTCCACAAAGATTCCGTTGGAAGCATTGTCATACAAAGCTAGGCCTGAGTTGTTGGTGGCGCTGATAGTATTACCATTCAAATTAATATTATCCACCATTAAAGATGTCACGCCTGTCCAATCTCCATTCAAATATCCATCCGTAATCGTGTTAGCTCCCAGATCCAGAATAGTGATATTACCCGTGCCAATCGTAGCCGTGGTCACTCCCGAGATAGTTCCTGCACTTAGGTTGCCACTCGCCGTTAAACTCGTCACTCCAGTGATAGCCCCATTAGTAAAAGTCACCAAGCCTAAGTTGTGCGCCCCGATATTTCCAGCACTCAAAACTCCATTCAGATTCAAGTTGTTAATTGTAACCAGACCGCTAGTCAGATCCCAACTGTCTCCCGCGTAAACTGCTGAGAGTGTGGTGCCAACTCTTTGCACAAAAGCCGCCGCGCCCAGTTGGTTATCGACATACTGTTTGTTGGCGGAATCAGTTGCCGATTGCGGATCACCGATATTTAAGATGCGGTTGCCTCCTAGGTCAATGTTTCTCGTGAAGTAACTTTCGCCATCAAAGTAGCTGTCGTTTCTAACTTCGAAGTTGCCGGAGATGATGAAGTCGTCACTGCTTGAGAGGTTGTGGGCGCTGGAAAGATCACCGACGATAATGGGTGAAGAACCGTGCAAGCGACTGATGTAGGCGTTGCCCCAGCCTTTGGAAGCGGAGCCGATGTCGTAGGAACCATCATCTTGCGGTACGATGTCTTTGGAATTGGTGGTGCCGCCCACGGTTAGAGTTCGGTTAACCGTCAGTTTGCCGTCCACCGTGCCACCATTTAAGTCCAGCTTGTCGCCAATATCGTTAATGAGATTGTTTTTGACATCCGCGGTGGCACTGGAGATGTTTTTGGTGAGGATGGTGGTCGCTTCCTGGATGTTTTTAGCGGCGTCTTGGTTAGAGTAAGCCAGGTTGTTTTTGAGATTCTTGAGAGATTTGGAAAAAGCCGTGGCGAGAGTGGAAATGCCCGATTGGTTGGGCTGGGTTTGATTGGCGGTGAAAGCGCCGGATAAATATTCACCGACGGGAGTGTAGGCTTCAGGATAGACTGCGACAGAAGATCCAAAGATGAGTAGGAAGATAAAGAAGAGAGCGTAGAGAGAGTTCTTAGTTGTTTGGCGGATGCTGCCATGGTAGAAGCCTTGGGATTTCAAGTAGGCTTTGACAAAGATTTGGATCAAGGTGCCGGCTAAGGTAAGTACGGCGAGGTAGATTAAAAGGAGGAAATAGTTCTCGAAACTGAGGAGCTTGGCGAGTCTTTGGAAAGCTTCCAGATAGGGATGGAAAGACTGGGGGCTGTAGAGAATGTAGAAAAGCAGAGTGATGACCATCATCTGCAGGATGGTGATGAAGAACTTCTTTCTGATTCGCTCGGCTTCTTCGGGACTATTGTCTGTGTTATGCCGGGTGCGGATGTAGGCCAAGATGGAAGCAGAGATGATAATGAGGAAAGGCAGGGCGGTGATGCCGAAGTCAAAAACACCCAGGATGAAATCGTTCGGCAGGAGTTTCAAGAAGACATACAGAGTTATGACGGCCAGAAGATAGTAGAAGCTGTATTTGTTTTTAATTACAAAAGCCATTAAGATTTATTTTTATTTTTT
>CAZMNQ010000096.1:0-3819 GCA_964567695.1 uncultured Bdellovibrionales bacterium | reverse complement strand
AAAGAATTGAATTTTTAGTATCTAACAGAAAACTTAACACGCCCGGCAAAATGGTCATCTGGAAATGCGGATCGGATTGCAGTGTGACCGGCGGACAAGCCGCGGCTAACAAATGGATATCGGATGTAGCTTTGTATTTCAATAAGTTAAATAAGGATTAAAATCCAATACCAGGTAGCTTATTTGTATGATGTCTAGAGAATTTAAAAAGTATTTTTTTATAAAAACTAAAATATTATTAGTAGTTTTTTTGTTTTTGGGCGGGGCGGGGAGAGTGAGTGCGGCACCTATCAAAATTTTAGTAGATTCGCGACACGCATATACCAGTGTTACTAGCACAATCAATCAATTAATGGGTACCGGGCATATCGGCACTGACTTTATAGTGCATAGTACAAATATGGTAAGCACTTTTAGCACTAATGTTGCAGACGCTATTAATACAACTACACAACGCTACAATGAGTCGGGTGTTTTAGTGCCTTCCCAAGGTCCTTATCAAATTTTTACCTCTTCTTGTACAAATTATTCCGGTGATAGTATAACCGAATATAATTATTCCAATACCTATGACTTAACTCATAATTATGCCTACAGCAGTGATTTGCCAGCAGGGTCGCCTCCACCCGCCTTCCATTTTGCGCCAGGGCATGATGGCCACTATGGCACTGGCCCAGGACTTGAGTGGGTACTAGACCCGATAATTTTCCCGAATACCTATTTATCGGGAGCAACGGGTGATAATGCTGGAGTGATAGCTGTTCTGCACTTTCTTCACCCTACTTGGAATATGTTTGATGTGAAAGCGGCCTTGCGGCAAACTGGTTCCAATTGGAACACCGGTTTTGATAATGCCACATTCGGATTTGGACAAGTTGATTACGAAGTGGCCAATGCTTTCACTGATAATGAACTATTATTACAGCCCCCTTCAGTCAAGGCGGCGGTTACCGGAGGGAAAATCACTTTCACTCTCTTTCCTTTCAAACAAACTCGTCGAGTTAAAGAAGTGTTATTTCAGTTTGCAGCAGCTCCGACATTTCAAGCAAATGAATTAACTTTAGCTGAAATTGAAGCTTTGGGTGGAACAAAAATAACTGAGAGCACCAGTGTCTCTGCGCAAACACTCACGCCTATCTACACTGCTGAAACTGACGCATATTTCGTTTGGTTTACGACTGACAATACTGACGATAACACTGCCAGTTTTTCTCGCATTGATACCTACTCTATACTAGGGCCACTTAGCCAAGACAAAATTTCTTTTACGAGTGCTTTCAATATTGTTTCCCCAACCAACAACGCAGTTTCCGCATCCCAGTTTCCTTCATTTGTCTGGCAAGAAGCTGAAAGCCACTTTGGTATTGCAAAGTACCAGCTGTTTATCGATGGAGTTCTGAACAAGGATGATATAACCGGCACCTCCGCAACCCCAACCGGAGAATTGTCCCCAGGCACACACACCTGGTACATTAAAGTTTTTAATGACGATGGCGACACCATTTCTTCAACCTCAACATTTACATTAAATGTTATCCCGGGCTACACCTCAAACTACACCTTCTATGTCGATAATGTTTTGGGAGATGACAACGGTGTTGGTTCCGCAAGTTTACCGTGGGCAAGTCTAACTAAAGCTGGAGAGGTAGCTCAAGCCGGTGATACCGTCGTAATCATCAAAAACGAAAATGTTCCATATAGAGAGGAGCTTTATTTAAACACACCAGGAACAAGCTCCGACAGAATAACTTTCAGAGGAATCGACAGCACTCACAAACCAGAAATATGGGGGAGCGAAGATGTCTCCGGCGGGTGGACCGCATATGGCGGAGGAAATGCGAATACTTATCAAAAAACCTTGACGACGCAGAGTTATATTTTAGCCACAGGATTCTCCGTTGCTTCTCTGGAAAATAAAACAAAGGGAAGCTCATCTGACACTCTCGGAGAGGGGGAATGGTACTGGGCATCTAATGTTTTGTATTATAGAGTAGCTTCTGGGGAAGATATTGATGCATTGCATATCGAAGCATCCCAAAGGACTTATGGCGTTGACTTGGAATATCCAGCCAGTTACATAAATTTTCAAGATATCATTGTTAGATTTGCTTTTTATGGTTTTTTAACCTCCACTTCCTTTACTGGAAATAGAATCGAGGCTCATGATTGTTTAATAGGAATTTATGTTCGAGAGGTTGATAATATAATAAAATATTCTATTTTTTCTAATAATGATGTGGGACTGTCTACTAATTTTGCGAGTGATGCTTGGTTGTACAATAATATCGCTTACAATAACAGCAGTAAGGGTTTCTATTTCTATTTTTATGCTCCTAGAATCATTACAAGAAATAATATTTCAGATAATCCCGGAGCTTTAGACTTTGATATTTTGTTTTATGGATCATATGTAAGCTTCGATGCCTCACACAACAGTTGGTCTACCGGAGGTGATTCTGATTGGGAAAATACCTATAAAGGCACCAACAATCAAGAATTAGCAGACCCTTTGTTTGTTGACCCAGCTAACGGAGATTTTCGTTTGCAATCATTGTCTCCCAACATCGACGCTGGTACGGATGTTTCTTTTACCACCGACTCTATTGGCAATCCCATTTACGGCGTTCCTGATATCGGTGCTTTTGAATATCAACCACCATACGCTATGGGTACAGACAAGCTTTCCACTTCCACGACCACCCGAACCTATGGCGATGAAAAATTCAGAAACAAAACCGCCCCGACTGACGAGAATATGGCCAATCTGACCATAACAATTCCTGAAACTGATCGCACTCAATGGCTAGATACGACAATCAGCATTTGGGAAAACACCGGCACGCATCACAAAACTTGGACGGAATCATCCATGGTTTCCGATTTGACCGACACCTTTCACACTGTCGGCGATCTGGAAGTTAATAAATATTACAATGTTAAAATGGACGATGTCCTTGGTCAAAATATCACTGGCGACAATTGCACCGGTGGAATTTGCCAAGCTAATGCTGACGGTCAAATTTCTTTCACTTATACCGGCCAGTATTCTACTCACACATTCGATGTGGAAGAGTCAGCTACGATTATAGATGTGACTTCTACCACAACTAATGGATCCTACAAAGCTGGAGAAGATATTAATATCCGCATAACCTTTTCACAAAATGTAATCATCACCAGCACGCCGAGAATAAAATTACAAACGAGTAATGGCGATCAATACGCTAACTATGCAACTGGCACCGGCACATCCAATCTGGATTTTACCTACACCGTCCAAGCGGGCGATACCACCAGCGATTTGGATTACACGGCCACAACCGCCTTAGAACTGAATGGCGGTACTATCAAAGATGCCCTGACTGACAATGCCATTCTAACTTTACCAATCCCAGGAGAAACTCACTCCTTAGGCAATAACAAAAACATAGTCTTAGACACAACCTCACCCATCCTCTCCAACCTCACTCCCAACAACCAAACTCTCTCCGTCACCACCACTAGCACTAACCTAATTGCAACCACCAGTGAAACAGCTATTTGTAAATACTCAACCACTCAAGGTGCCACCTACGCTGGCATGACAACTTTTGATTCCACTAACGCCACTAACCACAGTAATTTAATCACTAATCTCGACTCCGGCACTACCTACAATTTCTACCTCAAATGCCAAGATACTATCGGCAACGAATTAGCTGAAGCAAATCTGACTTTTTCCATCGCACCGGAAGAAAACAAAGTCTCTTTGAACTCTGTAGAAGTCAAAATCAACCGCGCAGTCAGCAAATTCAAAGACAAGATCTACGCCAAGGAGAA
>CAZMNQ010000095.1:0-3831 GCA_964567695.1 uncultured Bdellovibrionales bacterium | reverse complement strand
CTTTTCATAAACATAACAACATTGTATCATAACTGAAAAGTTGTATCAATAAGCCTTCTGATTGTGAAAAAAATCACCCTTCTTTTTACTGTAAAATCTTACCTCCTTGACCAACTTGATCCAGTCGCACGGATAGCAATTTGGAAATACCCTCATCGCCCATTGTGACACCATAGAGCATCGCGGCTTGGCGCATTGTTTCTCGATTGTGGGTGATAATCACAAACTGCGTGTCGCCAGAAAGTTCTTGGATAATTCGTCCAAATCGCTTTGAATTAGCCTCATCCAGAGCTGCCTCAACCTCATCAAGCACCGCAAATGGCGGCGGATTATGTGAAATGATGGCAAACAAAAGCGCCAAGGAAGTAAGTGATCGTTCACCACCGGAAAGCATGGAGAGATTGCTGATTTTCTTGCCCGGAGGCGATGCCGAAATATCAATTCCAATTTCCGCCTTTTCCTTTTTTTCCTCCTCACTTTCTTCTGGCAATTCATCCGCTTCATCCGCCCCGCCCTCAATTTCCTCCTTGGCTTTGTAGGATCTTTTTCTAACTTCCACTTTTTTCAAACTAGCATTCCCGCCGCCGAAAATAATTCGGAAATATTTAGTAAATTCTTTGTTGATTTCTTCAAAAGTCGTGGCAAATTCACCATTAATTTTTTGATCCATTTCCTTGATAATCTCCTTCAATGTCACAATAGCATTCTCCAAATCTTCCGATTCTTTTGTCAAAAATTCAAATCGCTTATTAGTTTCTTCAAATTCATCCACTACCATCGGATCAATCCCGCCAATTTGTTCCATTTGAATTTTCAATTTGGCAATATCCCTTTCCAAAACAGACCGGTCTATTTGCAAAACATCCTGTTTTAAATCCTCCACTTGCAAACGCAATTCTCTCAAAACATCCGTGCGCAAATCTTCCTCATGCACCTCAACTCGCGCCAAAGCAATTTTGGATTCGTTAAATTGATCTTTCATTTTGTTCAGCTCTTCCTGTTTCATGCGAGAATTTCTTTCCACCTCAAAAAATTTCTGTCTTTTTTGTCTATCGGATTGAATTTCCTCCGCAATTTTTTGCTCCAGCTCTTTAAGATCATTCTCTATTTTCTGAATTTCTGCTCTAATTTTGATATTTTTTTCTTTGTATTCGATAATCGCGGCTGAATCAATTTGTGGATCTGCATCGCCCGTAGAGACGAGGCACCGACTCGTCTCTACGACGGGCATTTCCACCTTATCTTCTTTCTTACCATTTTCAATATCTTTTTTTAGCTCAAACAATCTTTGCTGAATGGAACGAGCAAATTCTTTAATATCCTGCAAATCATCCAGACTTTCCGCACTTTCCAATTGAGCAATCAATTTCTCTTGATCCGCGCGAATTTCCTCAATGCCTTTTCTGACATAGTGCAGATCAACGGGAATGCTCTGCACTTTAATCTCCTCAATCATCTCAATATTTTTCTGTTTTTCTTTTTCAATTTCAATCCGACCTTCCGTCACAATCAAATCTCGTTCCAGCTGATTAAGGACGGTTCTTTTTTCATTTTTCTGTTTTTCCAGCTCGGCCAGTTGCGTATTAATTTTATCTTCCTTAGACTCTTGATTAAGTTCATCCGCTAATTTATCCACATCCCGCTGGATGTTCATCATTTTTCGGCCCATCTCCTCCTTGGCTTCGTTAAATTTTCCTTTTTCTTGCTGAAAATTGTTCCACAAATAAGTATAAAGCTGGGTTTGTTTTTCTCGCAGTTCTGTGGACACGCCTTCGCTTTGCGCCGCTTTTTCGGCCTGTCTTTTCAGCATTTTCAAATGCGGCTTGATTTCTTCGGCCAAGCTTTTGGCCTTATCCAAATTATCGCGCGTTGAATCCAACTTGCGCAACGACCGCTCTTTCTTGATTTGATATTGTTTCACGCCAGCCGCTTCTTCAATAATTGAACGACGATCAAGCGGCGTGACATTCAAAACCGCATCCGCCATACCTTGATTGATGATTGAATAGCTTTCCTTGCCAATACCCGCCTTCGCCAAAATGTCCACTACATCCTGAAGCCGAGCGCGCGAACCGTTAATTAAATATTCACCTTCGCCGCTGCGATAAATTTTTCTGGTGATGGAAACTTCGTCAAATTCCAGGGGAATTTTTTTATCCGCATTATCAAAATATAATGTTACTTGCGCACTGCCGAGGCGAGCTTTCTTGCCTGAGCCGGCAAAAATAATGTCATCGGATTTTTTCCCGCGCAAATTTTTCATCGATTGCTCACCCATTACCCAGCGCAAAGAATCGGCAATGTTTGATTTGCCGGAACCATTGGGACCTACCACGGCCGTGATCCCGCGCACACCATCGTGCGTCGTTGAAAAATCCAATATCGTCCGATTGGCAAAAGATTTAAAACCTGAAATTTCGAGTTTCTTTAAATACATAAATACAAAAAAATAAACAACTGCAATACACTAAATTGCTCTCTTTTTATTTTACAATAGATTTTGATTTTAGAGAAATGCATCTATTCTAAAATACCCCCATAAATTTAAAGAACCTTCCATGTAATACACGAAAGGCCTCCCTGCTTGATCTGTGCTAGCCTGTTGTCACTGGCTACCGCCGTGCTCTTTTTGCCTTGATCTTTTTCCGCCGCTTCTGAACGCTGGAAAGTTCCCGCTGCAGATCCTTGCATTTTTTGGTAGGACAATCATTGTCGCCCATTGACTGACTAATGCGCCGGCTAAGCTCTTTTGCTTGGCTCCTTAATGACACTTTTTCTACCTCCATCTTTAAAGATTTTTTTCGCCAATCAGTTTGTAATCAGTCAGCTGACTAATTTACTAACCGAACAATCTTGCAAAGAAACCTTTTTTTGTGGCTGTGGTCTCACTAAATGGACTCTTTTAGTGAAGTGCCGATAGCAACTCCCGCACATTGGACGATGATTCCAATAGTATAATGGACTGGTAAATCTAGACAACCATATTAGATGGGTGTGATACACTAAAAGTATGAAAAAATCATACACTCCGAAGCAGAAAGCCTCGATTGCCCTAATGGCCATTAAGGGTGAATCAGTTTCCAAGCTGGCTAGCCAGTATCAAATCCATCCCACGCAAATTGGGCAATGGAAAAAACTAGTTGAAGACGAATTGGCCACGCTCTTTGTTGACAAGCGCAAAAAAGAAAACTTTGGCAAGGATCGGGTTATTGAAGAATTATACAAAAACATAGGCCAGCGGGAAGTAGAAATCTCGTGGCTCAAAAAAAATTCAACCTTGAGCTCCCGCGAGAAATCAATTTTGATTGATAAAGATAATTTCGAAATTAATCTGACGCGTCAAGCTGAACTGCTGGATATCTCTAGATCCGGAATTTACTACCAACCAATTATTAATCAAGAAGAAATTCGAATTAAAAATAGTATTGATAAAATTTACACCGATTGTCCGTTCTACGGTTCAAGAAAAATCAAGAAAGAATTAGAGATAGAATATGGAATTAAGATTTGCCGCAGTTATGTCCAAAATTTAATGCGAGAGATAGGATTGCAAGCGATTTATCCAGATAGCAAGCTAAATTTAAGCCTAGGCGACAAACAACACAAGAAGTACCCGTACTTTTTAAGAAATTTAGAAATAGTTCGTATCAATCAAGTTTGGAGCACTGACATTACCTATATTCGACTGAAAAACGGTTTTGTCCATCTCACGGTTATTTTCGATTGGTATTCCCGCTATGTAATTTCCTGGAAACTTTCTGCAACGCTCGAGAATGAATTTTGCATTCAAGCGTTAAAGGAAGCTTTGGAAATCGCCACACCGGAAATTCA
>CAZMNQ010000094.1:0-3872 GCA_964567695.1 uncultured Bdellovibrionales bacterium | reverse complement strand
GATTATAAATTCTTATACCCATTTGCTAATGATTGTATTCCCGGTGCATAATTCGTATATCCCCAACATGTCCAACCCAAATATCTCATAGAGGCATATATCTCCCATTTAACTTTTACACTCTTCCCTGTGCATGGATTTTTTATACTGACTGTGCCACTTTTTGTCGCACCAAGATCATCAAGATATAGTGCCATCGCTACCACGCCATCCAACAATTCCCATGGATTTGGTTTGCTGTCTACGATAGCATTAGCGATTCTATTTTTGTACCCCATCCAGGTATCGGACATAAATTGAGCTGCCCCCATTGCGCCACCTGACCCAGGATAACTTTTGGATGCGCAAGAAAGAGGCATTTTTTCACATTTTTTAGTGTCATAGTCCAAATAGCCACATATCTCATTGAATTTCTTTTTACGCGCGCTTGTCATATCACAATTTTTATATGTACACCTGCCTGCTAATGGATTACCACCTGATTCCATAGACAACATCCCGAATAAAAATCCTTCTCGCACGCCAGTGACTTTATTGGCAAATTTTATTGCATCTTTAATCTCTCCAGTGTCATATGCCTTTCCCAATATTCTATTTAAATCAGTCTTCAACTTAGCCAGTTTATTCTGCAATTCCGCAATTGTCGCTCTGGTCTCCTGAATATCTTCAACTATTTCACCTTGTTCCGCTTTTTTCTGTTGTAAAAGTTTTCCATGTTGTTGTTTTTCATCCGCCAATTCTTCCTTTGCCACACCCAATTTTTCCTGTGAAACATTTATTTCATCCAAGACTCCCAATATTTTTTCTTTGACATTCAGCATTTGATCCTCGTTGCCAAAAACCGCATCCAGATTTTCATTGGCGACAGCCAGTTTTATAACCGGATCTTGATTGCCAAAATACATTTCTTGCAAATAGGCGGACAGCATTGTCTTATATAAAATAACTCTATCACTAAGATTTTTTATTTCCGCTTCTTTTCTGGCAATCTCCTGAGTAGTTTGCGTCAACAAACTTGCAGTAGTGTTAACCTGCGCTGCAACTTTTGCATAGTTAGAATTAGCCACATTAAGCACCTGCTGTTTTTTCCCCAATTCTTTCTCTGTTGATTTTATCGCATCTTGAGTGTCACCTACAGAGTCGTCTGCTCTAGCTGCATTATTTGCATAACTAAAAACATCAACAATAGTAAATATTGTTATCAAAAACACTAGAAACATTTTTATTTTACCAGTTTTCATAGTACATTTTATTATAGCACCATTTAAGCGCAACAAAAAACACTCTTTCCACCAGAGTGTTTTTTGCTTTATCTGAAAGTTTTTTTGACTATTATTTTTTGTCTTCCTTTTTCTCTTCAACCGGCGCTTCTTCCTTAACTACACCCTCAACCTTTGTCACATCAGCCTCAACTTTTTCTTCAAGTTCAGCCAAATCTTCTTCACTGCGAGGAGGAGTTACTAATGCCACAACCGTTTCCAGATCAGCTTTAATTTTCACCTTGGCTGGAATTTTCAAATCATTGATAGTAATATGCTTATCAAAAGCATTGATGACTGAAATGTCAACATCAATATGCGATGGCAAATCAGCTGGCAAACATTTCACTTCCACTTTATCAATGCTCTTAACCAAAATTCCGCCTTGTTCCTTAACTGCTGGAGCTTCGCCGATAAACACCAATTCGACTTCAGTTTCAATTTCTTTATCCATTCTGACTTGGAAAAAATCAATGTGCATAAAATTATCAGTCAATCCGTTTTTTTGAATTTCATGAATCAGCACATTGCGGTCATCTTTGCCATCGATTTTCAAATCAATAATGGTGCTCTCTCCGGATTTTTTCAATAATCTTTTCAAATCCAATGCGCTGACCCAAAGACCCAGTGAATCAACTTTGTTGCCATAAACAACCGCCGGCACCAAACCTTCTTTCCTGCCTTTATTAACTTTTCGCCCTCGTTCGCTTCTTGTTTTGGCTTCTAGAATTACTTTGTCCATAAATATTTACGCCCTACCTGAACCCGTATATACGGGAATTTCCAATTTCCCTGCCTACCGGACAGGCAGGCAATTTCCAAACAATTTTCAATGACCAAATTTTCAATGACCAAAACTTTTTAAATTTTGGGATTTAGAATTTGGAATTTATTTGGTTATTGGAATTTGGTTATTGGAATTTCCGCTGTGCGGCTTCCCCTCGGACATTAAAAAAATTAAATTACTTTTTCTATTTTATCAACTGCATTATATCTCCCTGCTCGCTGGAAACAAATTCATGCAAATCTATAATTTCATCCGCGCTGATTACTTCACTGCCAAATAATTTTTTAACTTCTGCGCCATCCAAATCTGTGGCTATGCCAACACTCACCATGCCAGTTTGATTATTCGACAAAAAAACTATGGCCGCGCTATTACACTGCGGACAAGTTACATGCACAGTTGTTTTTTGTTCTTTTTCCTCCAGCACGATTACATTGGCCAGATCAAGCGACCCCTCGCAAACCGCGCATTTAGCCAAAAAATCGGTGAAATTAGCTTTATTTCCCATATTTTTATACTACAGTAGTTTATCACCATTCACAGATTTAGTCAAACTCAGCTTTGATCTAAGAAATTTTAATTCTACGAATATATATACTTTGAATTATCCCAATAGCAGCCATAACCACCACCATTGAACTGCCGCCATAACTCAAAAGCGGCAACGGCACTCCAGCTATGGGCGCCACGCCAATGTTCATACCCACATTTTCCAAAATCTGCAAAAAAAACATCATGCTTATGCCGACGACCAATAGATAGCCAAAATTATCCCTAGCCAGTTGCGCCGCAACCTTCATTCGATAAAGCAACACACCAAACAAGCCTAGAATAAGCACCGAACCGAAAAAACCCAGCTCTTCCGCGAACACAGCGAAAATAAAATCGGTATGTTTTTCCGGCAAAAAATTCAGTTGTGATTGCGAACCATGACCCAAGCCCTTGCCCCAAACGCCACCCGAGCCGACTGCTACGATTGATTGAATCACATTATATCCGCTACCGTGCGCATCATTGTTCGGATTAACAAAATTTATAAGCCTATCTTTCTGATAATCTTTTAGCACAAACCAGCCAGAAGATGCCAAAATAACACCCGCAAAAATCAAGCCAAAAAAAACTTTTTTATTTATGCCGGAAACAAACAGCATCCCCAGCCAGATGCCCATGATAACGGCCGCTGATCCGAAATCGGGTTGTTTCAAAATAAAACCAACCGGAATCAGCACCAAAATTATGGAAGCAATTGTCCTGACAACGATGCTGAGATGAGTTTTTTTCTTGGACAAAAAACTGGCTAAAAAAATAATCATAACTAGCTTCGCCATTTCCACCGGTTGAACATTAAATTGACCAAATTCAATCCAGCCAGTTGTACCTCGCACACTAGTCCCCCAAACAACCAATACTGCCAAAACCGCCAGCATCAAAAAATATAATTTTGTACTGTAGGCATTCAACGCGCGATAATCAAAAAAGGAAAAAAACAGCATCAAAAACAATCCGATGATAACTGCAATCAGCTGCTTGTGAAAATTATTAAATTGCACCGTCACTTCGCTCGAAGATATGCTATAAAGAGTTAGCAAACCCACAATCAATAGCAATGAAACCGCAATCGTAAGTACCCAATCAAGCTTTAAAAAATTTCTCATAAAAAATATTAGGCTTGTCCCTGAATAATTTTTCAAGCGAAACTTTATAATTTTAGGCGAGACGCAGTTAAAAATTTTGAGGAATACCCATAGGTCTTTCGAGAAATTTTTAACCAGTCGCAGCCAAAATTTAAAAGTTTTTAGCGAAAACATTATTCAGGGACAAGTCTA
>CAZMNQ010000093.1:0-3875 GCA_964567695.1 uncultured Bdellovibrionales bacterium | reverse complement strand
CGCTTCACCCATATTGCTCCCTGCGGTCGCAACATCGCATACACGCAAACGTTATCGGAAATATTGCTCTTTTAAAAAATGCTTTTAGAAAAATCTTAAACAAAAGGAGGTGATGTCTATGGCCAGTGCCATAATTTCCGTCTAATTGGCGCTATGATGGTATGCTGCTTGTTAATAGGATTAAAAATCAGGTTCAACTAACGCACCCTGATTCCTATTGTGAGGAATAACTGCTGTTCCCTTAGACCAAGCTACCCCCACGCGGAAGAGAAAAGACGGCTCCAACCCAGCGGGCAAACAGCAGAAAGACGAAAGTCTTTGGCCAGTGAGAATGGCCTAGAGGAAGAGGCACTTAATCTCATCTCACAACCACGGGGGTGATGCAAACGCGTCATCCCCGATTTTTCTAAAAACATTTTTTTAATAAGGAAGAAGACTCTTTATAAAAAGAGCAATACATCCGATAACAAAGAATATCTGGTTTAAAAAATTTGCCGCAATTAAAATGAAAAGGATGGCAAATTTTTCTCTACCCTGCCTACTGGCAGGCAGGCAAAGCCCGCACTTTTCCGTTTTTGCTGTAATTTAGAGTATAATGAGATTAATAAATAAGTAAGAATATTAAGGTTTTGTGCGCATAAACCAAAGTTCGGATATTCTTAAGCATTATAAATTTTCTGCATCATCTGCTTTGGAGTCTTCAATATCCAAAAAATGTTCAACAATTTCTCTTAGGTATACGAAAAGAACATCCAGATTCATGCCCCATCTCAAAATAGTTCCAAGCAGGAAGCCATATTTCTTTTCCTTGGTAGGTTGGGAATAGTCGAAGGTCTTAGAACCGAAGCCGTTAAAATATTTTCTAACATAATAATTCAAGCCGGCCTCAATTCTATATTTGTATTTGAAATAGTGTGGCAGTTTTTCCCAAACTTCTTGCGTAAGCGCCCTTTCGCCTGAATTTATGGCAAACAGGCGGACTGTTTTTTGCATCAAATTTCCCCGCAGTCCGATAAACATTGAAAACAATCCATCCGCGACGGGTGTGATTATCTGTTGGATTATTTCAGGGGTTATGCCTATCAGGTCTGCATCACAGAAAAAATATATATCTGCGTCTGTTGCTTGCACGCCTCTGTCCATTGAGCTAGCTTTTCCAATATTTGTCTTGTTGCGTATATATTTCACCCCTGTAAATTTTCTCACAACCTGCTCAGTAGCGTCTGTTGAACCGTCATCTATAACAATAATTTCAGCAATATTTGGCACGGCTGTAATTGCCTCCAAGACAGCTCCAATCCGGTCAGCCTCATTGTAGGCGGGGATTATGGCGGCAATTTTTTTGAGTGGCTTGTTTTCGGTTAAAAAAACATTTTTATTTTCAATAAAATTTATTATCTGACTATTTACAGCATCTTTATTCATAGAAAAAAAGATATTATGCGTATTTGTATGAAACATTTTTTCTCCTTTGATAATAGATCTGACATTGCTTTGTATTTCTTTGAGAGAGTCGTAATGACCAATAGGATCCTTTGTTGAGTGGATTGTTAGGATGGGACAGGTTATATTTTGTATTTCGCTTCGCAAATTATTACTGGCCTTTTTTACGATAAACAATCCATTTTTATGCATATATTCATAACTAAATAGTCCTTTTCGTATTTCTTTTTCAAAAACAGAACTGGTTTGTTTTTTCCAATATTTTTTGAATTTTCCAAGGATTTCTAGACCAGGAATATTAAATGGAAACTTTAAGAGATAGGGGGAACAAACATTAAAAACACCTTTGACGGGATATCGTGATGCTAAAATTAATGAGAAAAGCCCTCCTAAGCTGACGCCCCCAAGAATTATTTCTCGTCCCTTTAGAAGATCCCTCTCTATTTCCGTCGTTAGTTGGATTATAAAATCATCGTAAACAATATTGTCCAAATCTTCTATTTTTGTCCCGTGTCCTGTTAGGGTAATCACTCGCACATTAGCATTGAATTTTTTGTTCAATTGGTGCGGAAGATGAATAAAATCAGTCGGACTTCCTGTATATCCATGGATCAAAAAAAATTCCCTATTTGAGTCCGCGGTTAGTTCGATAGATTTTATTTCTTCTCGAGCCATAACTTTGTTTTAGTGGATAATGTTCTCATCAATATTATGAATAAAGCGAGGACTACGCCGATTAAAAAAACATGTAGAGCAATATTATCAGAAAAATAGGCAGCGGTGCTGATTCCTTTCCCAGCAAGCCAACCAATGGCTGAAATAGTTCCCACCCAAATAAAATTTGTAAATAGGGTGTATTTTAAAAAGGATCCAATGGTCAAGCGCTCCCGAGCCAAGTACATGATAGTTGGCAATCTGAATCCATATAGGAATTTTGTGATGATGAGCGCTTGGAAATCGCTTTTTGCTGTCGCTCTATCCAGCAGTTTTCCCCAATAATCATAGGCAGTAGACAGGAGGCGTATTTTTATCAACAGGGTGAAAAGCTTTGATTTTCCTATATAATACCAAAGCATATCTGATATTACAATTCCAAAATAAAAAAAGACCAAAACGGTCCAGATATTTAAAAAACCCTTCGCGGACAATATCGAAAGCAAGACCAGGGTTTCTTCACCGCCAATGATTGCCCCCGCGAAAGAAACGGCCGGGATATTATTTCCAAAAAACAACAAAATTTGAGTGATAACATTCATATACTTTGATACTATCATTTAAGCTGTTATCAGTAAATATGGGAATCCTAGGTAATTTTTTAAAAAAGAAGAGGATCCAACGCTTCTGGATCATCAACGGTCTAGTGGTGTGTTCGAAAATTATTACGACAGTAAGTCAAGAAGATTCTTTGCTTTTCCGTCATAATAAATTTTGTTAAATATGTACGCATGATTGCGCACATAAATTTTTACCCTGGCCGCATTGCTCAATCCTAATAATCCAAGAAGTTTTTGTTGAATAATAAATACAAAACACTCATTGGATTTTTCCCAAATATGAACTTCAGAACACGCACCATGAATTGACCAACCTAAGGGGCTAATGAGTTTGAGTGCAGAGGTATTATTTGATAGGCCATCGTTTTTTCCTCCACAATGCAGGGGTTTGATAATAGGAACTAATATCCTACAATCTAGGCGTTGAAAGTCAAGTATTAATCAGATTTAAGAATTTAGAGCCCCTTTTTGTTGACACTTTCAGCGTAAGGCTATATACTATCTTATGTAACTATAAACACACCCCGACACCAGAAAAGGATGTTGTTGGTCTGGGGTTATTTATATATACTTTTAAATTAATTTAAAACTCAGAGCTAAAGAGGAAAGAAGAGTATTAAAAAAAGATCCTTTTTTGGTGTGTGGGTAAATCTATTATGCTAGCGATTATAAAAACAGGCGGAAAACAGTATAAAATTGAAGAAGGCGACAAAATTAAAGTCGAAAAATTAGAAGGCGAAGAGGGCAGTGTGATTTCATTTGATGAGGTCTTGTTTGTCGGGGATGAAAAAGATGTGAAAATCGGAACTCCCAATGTAGCTGGCGCCAAAGTGGAAGCTAAAATCATCAAAACTGAAAAAGGCGACAAAGTAACTGGTATAAAATTTAAAGCGAAAAAAAGATACAAAGTTAAATTCGGTCATCGTCAAACAATGACAGAAGTGGAAATTCTTTCGATTAAATAAAAAACATTCTTTGGTATATAAAAACTCAGTTCTTCGGGACTGAGTTTTTTTGTAATTTTTTTAATCATTTGGTGATAGTTAGAGCTATCCACACTCTGTGTATATTTTTTATTGAAAAAATGATATAATAAAAATAGTAAAAATGAAACCCCTGAAGAACCCCCTGTATTTTTACATTAAAAAGTGGTACAAT
>CAZMNQ010000092.1:0-3894 GCA_964567695.1 uncultured Bdellovibrionales bacterium | reverse complement strand
GCGGAGTGTGTTTGAAGGTCAGTACTACGACACCGAAAAAACCGAACTCAGCTTTGCGTAAAAAAGTTGAGCAAGGTGAAGGATTGATTTCAGTGAATGGCTTACGAATGTCGGAAGATTATGATTTTGTGAAAAGTTTTGTGCCGAGTTTCGTGATTTATATAACTGCTGATCAGAAATTGCGTTGGGAAAGGGTTTTCGGCCGTGGCGAAAAAACGGATGACAAGGTTTCGTTTGAAAAATTTCAGGAGATAGAAAAATCTGAAACGGAAGTACATATTCCGGAAATTGGCGCCAAAGCTGATTTTACCATCAGAAATGAGCAGGATTTGGCCTATTTGCTGGCCGAAACAGACAAGATTATGACGGAAATTATGCAATAGAGTTTTTTTTGATAGAATAATAGAACTTAATTCTTTAGGAAAAATTATGGGAGAAGCAAAAAAGGTAATCAAAGTTTCCAGGCCAAATTGGGACGAAACATTTATGATGCTAGCTAAAACTTTGGCTAAAAGAGCCGTGTGCAAATATCATGAAATTGCTTCAATTTTTGTTGATGAGGATCATAAAATTATCGCAACGGGTTATAATGGCCCGAGCATTGGCGACAGTCATTGTTTGGAAGTTGGCTGCGCTAAAGTTGATGGTGATCCGGTGACCAAAGAACTCAAATGCTGTCGCGGAGCGCATAGCGAGATTAATGCCATTATGAATGCCGGCAATCCCGGTAAATTGAAAAACTCGACGCTTTATGTCACTTCTTCGCCTTGTTATGATTGCATGAAAGCATTGAATAATGTGGGCGTGAAAAGGATTGTTTATTTTGATGAATATGAAAGAATCACCGCGGGCAACAAAGGCACAGAGAAGGAAAGTGAAGTGCGTGAATTGGCGGATAAACGAGGAATTCAATTGGAAAAATTCCAGGGCAATTTTGATTTATTTAAAAATGTTCTGGAGGATAAGACTGGCACCGGTTGTTCTTGCTAATAAGCTAATTTTAAAAAAATGGAAAAAAATCATCCCGAATATCAATATTTGAATTTAGTTCAGGACATTTTGGACAATGGTTCGGATAAACAGCTGTTTTTTACGCCGGAAGTTTTGGCTGAATATGAAAAAAAAGGCGAAAAACCACCGTTTATTCGTTCGGTTTTTGGCAGGATGATTCGTTTTGATTTGACCCAAGGTTTTCCGCTTTTGACAACGAAAAAAACTTTTCATCGAGGAATTTTTGTAGAATTAATTTGGTTTCTGAGCGGGGAATCAAACATCAAATATTTGGTTGACAACGAGGTGCATATTTGGGATGAATGGGCATGGAAAAGATATCATAAACATTGTTTGCAAAATGAGCCGACGGCTGATTTGAGTCAAGCGGATTTCATTGCTAAATTAAAAGTTGAACCAAAGGAGAGTGACTTTGTGAAAAAATGGGGAGATCTAATTACGATTTATGGACGAATGTGGCGGCGTTGGCCAGCTAGTGATGGGCGGGAAATTGACCAGTTAGCCTGGGTAATTGATGGACTCAAAACCGATCCCTATCGAAAATCCTATGTTGTTTCCGCTTGGAACCCAGACTTTATTTATGCTATGGCTTCGGAGGGAAACAAAAACGAAGTGCCGCCTTTTTGTCACACAACTTTTCAATTCGGAGTGGTTGATGGCAAATTAAATCTGGCGCTTTTTCAACGCAGTGCGGACACTTTTTTGGGCGTGCCGTTTAATATTGCCAGTTACGCCATGCTTTTGTTAATGGTGGCGCAAGTGACCAATTTGCCGGTGGGTGATTTCGTGCATTTTTTCGGTGATGTCCATTTATATTCCAATCATTTTGATCAAGCTAAAGAACAGTTAACGCGCGAGCCAAGACCGTTTCCGACCGTGAAACTTAATCCTAAAATAATGGAAATTGATGGTTTCACTTTGGCTGATATAACTTTGGAAAACTACGATCCGCATCCAGCACTTAAAGCGGAAATAGCTAATATCGGAGGATTCAAGGATACTAAAAACAATTACGCCAGAAAATCCTGTATAAAAGAATAAAATTACAAAAAAATGATTTCAATGATTTGTGCGATTGGAAAAAATCGCGAGATAGGTTTTAATCAGAAGTTGCTGTGGAATCTTCCGGAAGATATGCGGCATTTTGTTAAGGTAACTTCCGGCCACACCGTGATTATGGGTGAAAAGACATATCAGTCAATTGGCAAACCTTTGCCGAATCGAAAAAATATTGTGGTGACTTTAGACAAAAATTTCACAGCTATTGGTTGCGATGTGCGCTATTCGCTGGAAGAAGTGTTAAGTGAATATAAAAATAGCACAGAAGAAATTTTTGTGATTGGCGGCGGGACGATTTATAGACTGGCTTTGCCGATGGCCGACAAATTATATCTGACCTTGGTAGATGATGCGCCGGAAGCCGACACTTTTTTCCCAGATTATGCTGAATTTAATCAGATTATCAGCGAAGAAGCAATGGATAATGGACAATATAAATTTAAATTTGTGGAACTAACTAGGTAAATAAAAAATATGATTTTAGGAATTAAAAAGTTGCATCAATTAGTTTCAGAAATAAAATTAGTTGAGAATTTGTGTGAACGAGAAATGAAAAATCCGGAAGGCGCCGGTTTTGATTTGCGCATGAGTGAGGTCTATGAATTGGAAGGTGATGGTTTTTTGGGCGTGGAAGATCGGCAAACACCTGAATCAAAGCTGGTGGCCAAAAATGATGAGAGTAATGACGAGCACGAAAATAGTTTTGTTTTTGAACCTGGAAAATATTATTTGATCAAAACGATGGAAAAAGTTAATCTGCCAGTGGATTTGTCCGGTGTGATTTTTCCCAGAACCACCATGTTTCGCTCAGGGCTGGGACTTTTTAATGGCATTGTGCAGCCGGGCTATTGCGGTGAGCTGACTTTTGGGGTTTGTAATTTGGGCAAAAGTAATATTAAAATTTCTTTCGGCGCTCGCGTAGTGCACATAATCTTTCATCAAGTGGATGGCGAAGGCAATCAATATCGCGGGCAGTGGCAAGGTGGCAGAGTGAGCACGGGTGGTAAGGAAGTGCAGATATAAAAATATCAAAAAATATGGATTTCTAAGAATATCAAAAAGAAACGGGAAAGCATGCGATATATCCAACGATAGGAGAAAAATTTGTGTTTCCGGTTTTGGGATTGGTGGGCGAGGCGGGCGAGGTGGCTGAAAAGATTAAAAAAGTTTTGCGGGATAATGAAGGCAAAATTGAAGAAGAACAAAAAAAAGAAATAAAAAAAGAACTCGGAGATGTGCTGTGGTATCTTTCGCAATTGGCAACTGAATTAGGATTATCTCTGACGGACATTGCTGCATATAATATTGAAAAAATAAAAAGCAGAAGAGAACGAGGCGTGGCAAATGGCAAGGGAGATAATAGATAGTGGTAAAATAATTATTATTTTAAAACCATTAAAACCAATGGAGGAAATATGTCCGAAATCAAAGAAGTGAGGTATTTGACGGACAACAGGGATTATCCAAGGAGAATGGAATTAGTAATTTCACAAGGGGGTAATGGCGATTGGTATGTGTCAGTTGTTCTCGAAGGAGAGACTGCCGTGGAAGGAGTTCGCTTGTGTACATCGGGCGGGGCGTCTTCTAATGCGCCTGGGTTGACAGTTGCCATAGCTGATGCATGTTGAGGCCAATCCGAGGAATGGAATAACACATACGGAATGGGAATAATCTCAGGCTTGGTGGCTGCCAGCGCTAAATGGCGTTGGCAGTCTTTTCTATAGCCCCTTGTTTTGACTCCAGGGGCTTTTTTTGTTAGAATTATAAAGTTAAATGTAATACAATCAGATTCCAGCATAGAGGCTGAAACGACGATTTATAAAG
>CAZMNQ010000091.1:0-3902 GCA_964567695.1 uncultured Bdellovibrionales bacterium | reverse complement strand
CCATTTTTTTATTTCCCAAATCGTGATAAAATACAGCTATGATCAAAGTCCTAAAAACAAAAAATAAAAGATCCGGCAAAGACCCGGGCGTGCTCAAAGAAAAAGAGGCGACCAAGGTTCTTTTCGCCCTGCACCATCAATCCGAGGAAGAACAAACCTCGGCTCTGGCCAACCAGCTCAATTTACCCTATATCGACACCAACCTTATTCCCGTCGACAATGACAGCCTCAAAATGTTATCCGAAGAAGATTCGCGAAAATTCAACCTGGCCATTATTCAAAAGGCCGGCAAAAAAGTTACTCTTGTTTCTTCCCAGCCGGAAAATCCGGCCACCTTGGATTTTCTAAAAAAAATCCAGCAAGAGAAAGGCTGGGACGGGAAGCTTTTCGTTGTTTCCCCTTACAATCTGGAAAAGCTTCAGGAACATTATAAAAAAATTGTTTTCACTGATATCTTAACCCAATTGAGCCTCAATCTGACCGAGGAAAACCTGAAAAATTTTGATCAGGAATTAAAAGATCTGATTTCTCTTAAAGAAAGAATCAGCGAATTGCCCACCACGCAAATTTTAAATGTCATTATGGGCGGCGGCTACAAACTGGGCGCCAGCGATATCCATCTGGAACCGCAGGAAAAAGACCTTCGCCTGCGCTACCGCATTGACGGCGTTTTGCATGACGTGGAATTCCTGCCAAGAACCATTTACAAATCCATTATTTCCCGCATCAAGATGATGTCGGGCATGAAAATAAATCTGCGCGATATCGCCCAAGACGGGACTTTTGAAATCAATATTATCGACAAAAAAATTGATATCCGCGTTTCCATTATTCCGGGAAATTTCGGAGAAAGCCTGGTTATGCGGCTTCTCGATCCCAGCTCCATTCAGGTTACCATGGATAATCTGGGAATGCGCGGATTGGCTTACGAAAAATTGCAAAAACATCTAAATAATCCCAACGGCATGATTCTAACCACCGGTCCCACCGGTTCCGGCAAAACCACCACGCTTTATTCCATTATCAACAAACTCAACACTCCGGATACTAAAATTATTACTATTGAAGATCCGATCGAATACGAAATTACGGGAATTTCCCAGACTCAAGTGGAAAAATCCCGCGGCTACACTTTTGCCGGCGGTCTGCGGGCTATTGTCAGGCAAGATCCGGACATTATCCTGGTGGGAGAAATCCGCGACGACGAAACCGCCGATATTTCAATTAATTCAGCCCTCACCGGGCACTTGGTTCTATCTACCATTCACACCAACAGCGCCGTCGCCACTATTCCCCGCCTGATGGAATTAGGCGTCAAGCCGTCTCTTATCGCTCCGGCGGTCAAAGTTTTAATCGGGCAGCGACTGGTTCGCAAGCTTTGCCAATGCAAGGAAGAATATGTGCCGGCTCAAGAGTCTATTGAATCGCTGAAAAAAATATTGGCCATCATTTCGCCCAAATCCAAGCTGGAAATTCCCAAGGATGTCCAAAAGCTTTACCGGCCCAAGGGTTGCCCCAAATGCAATAATTTCGGCTACAAAGGCCGCGTGGGAATTTTTGAAGTCCTGACTATTGATGAAGAAATCGAAAAATTACTGATGGAAATGGCGGGCGAAACCGAAATTACCATGGCGGCGCTGGAGGCCGGCATGATTACCATGTTGCAAGACGGGATTTTAAAAGCCGTCGAAGGCATTACCTCCATTGATGAAGTTAAAAGAGTTACCGGCGAAGGAGATTTTCTCCAGGGAATTTATGAAAAATTAATGGCGCAAACTCTAGGCAAAGGAGTTTTGGTTGATGTGAAAAATTTCCAAAAAACCCGGGAAAATATTTCCAGCTTCAAAAAAATTCAAGCACTGGTTTCGGCTTCCCAAACTACGGAAATCAATCCGATTATTTTTACCGCCGCTTGCTTAATGGAGGTGGGCGATATTCACATCGAACCGGGCGCCGAAGATGTAAAAATTCGTTTCCGCATCGACGGCATTTTGCAAAATGTGGCCAGCCTCCCGCTTAATGAATATCCGAGCTTGTTGGGAGAAATAAAAATGTTAAGCGGTTTTAAAACCGAAGTGCGTGAAGGCGTCATTGACGGCAGATTTTCCATTAAATTCGATCCGGAAATTAAGGATATTCAAGAGCGTTCGGTGGATGTGCGCGTTTCCGTAATTTTAGGCGGTTATGGAGAAACAGTAGTGATGCGGCTGCTGCGCAAATCTTCGATTGAACTGGATTTGGGGAAACTCGGAATCCGCAAAGAAAATTTAGCCAAAATCCAGCAGGAAATTTCCAAGCCCAACGGCGTTATTTTAAACACCGGGCCGACCGGATCGGGAAAAACCACCACGCTTTACAGCATCTTAAGACAGCTTAACAAACCGGAGATAAAAATAATCACCGTGGAAGATCCGATTGAATATCAATTGGAAGGCATTTTGCAAACTCCGGTCAATGAAAAAGAGGGCTATACTTTTGCCACCGCTTTGCGCGCCTTGCTCCGGCAAAATCCGGATACCATGATGATTGGAGAAATCCGCGACGACGAAACCGCTCAAATTGCCATCCAAGCGGCCCTCACCGGACATCTGGTTCTTTCCACCTTGCACACCAATAACGCCGCGGGAGCCATCCAGAGATTATCCAATATGGGAGTTTCGGCTTCCGATATGGCTTCGGCCACCAACGCTTTTATCGCGCAAAGACTGGTGCGCAAACTTTGCGAATGCAAAAAAGAAGTCGAACTCACTCCGGAAGAAAAAGCCAAGATTGAAAAAGTTATCGGCACTATTTCTTCCAAAGCTGGCGTGGTTGTTCCCAAAATAAATAAAATTTTTAAACCGCAAGGCTGCGCCAAGTGCAATGAATTGGGTTATAAAGGCCGCACCACCATCAGCGAAGTTTTAACGATGGACAAAGATATCCAGGAATTAATCGGCCGCGGAGCCATCACTTCCGAAATCAACGCTAAAGCCGTGGAAAACGGCATGATCACCATGGCGCAAGACGGCGTCTTAAAAATTCTGGAAGGCGAAACAACTTTGGAAGAAGTGGAAAGAGCGACGGAACTGTAGCACTCCCTCACCCCAACCCGCCCTCACCTGTCCTATGGACATCCTCTCCCTTAAGGGAGAGGGCTGGGGTGAGGGTCAAAACAAAACCATGAACAATTACTCTTCCCGACTAAAAACCCATTCCCGCAACCTGCGAAAAAAATCCACGCCCCAAGAAATCAAATTATGGTCAAGAATTAAAAACAGAAATTTTCATAATTTAAAATTCAGACGCCAACACATCATCGACAAGTATATTGTCGATTTTATTTGCCTGGAAAAGAAAATAATTATCGAGTTAGACGGCTCGCAACACAAAAGAGAGAAAGATCGGAAATATGACCACGAGAGAAACAACTATCTAAAAAATCTGGGATTTATAGTATTAAGATTTTGGAATAATGAGATTGATAAAAATTTAAATGGAGTAACTCTGAAAATTGAGGAAAAAATATAGATTTTAGACTTTAGACTTTAGAACTTAGACTTTAGACTTAAAAAACATCCTTTCGGATGTTTTTTAATTCCACTAATCTGTAGACAAATCCCAAAACTAGGAGCCTTGGGGAAGAAACAGTGTCGAGGAATAGTCCAGCCGAAACCGAACTACCCGTATCTTGGCAAAAAAGTTCCCAAAATTGATGACAAAAGATAGAAGCCACCAATTGTCTACAGTTTACTGCTAATCATCTGAAAAGGCTCTTGGTATAAGGCTTTTCAAAGATGACTCGCCATACTAGCATAACTTCCAAAATTTGTCAAATTGTGCTATTATGAGCATACCCTGAAGAAACTATTGAAGAATATGAATTTTTGAGAAATTCCTGTTTGAAAACTCGAATTTTCTCC
>CAZMNQ010000090.1:0-3979 GCA_964567695.1 uncultured Bdellovibrionales bacterium | reverse complement strand
GGAAGGAAAAATATTTTTAGAAGAGAAAATATGGTTAGTAAAATCTTCTTCTTGCTTTTTGAAAAAGGCGTGCTATAATCAAAATACAGTACGATACAATTTAATAATATTTATCAAGAGTGATGGCAGAGCACTGGCTCAGCGACCCATCCAGCAACCGTTTCGAAGTGACTTTCGAGAAAGGGTGCTCCTTCCAGCTCGATTAGCTAAGGCTTTCCGAGAAGAGATAAATGGTCGATTTTTATTCTCTATTTTTTCGGTAAAGGAGATTTTTTTATTTTAATTTCTAATTTCTAAATTTCATAAATATATGTTATACAAACCAAAAACTTATACCGTAGAAAGTGTGACTTCCGGCCATCCGGACAAAGTTTGTGATCAAATTTCTGATGCTATCTTGGATGCCTGCCTCAAACAAGATCCGATGAGCCGAGTGGCCGTGGAAACTTTTGGCGGGCATGGCACTTTGCTGATTGGCGGTGAAGTGACGACCATGGCTGAGTTGATTTTGCTGAGATCGCCCGAAGCGTCTATAAAAAAATCGGTTACAATCAAGACCTGGAGATTTTAGTGAAAATTGTGAAGCAATCACCGGACATTTCCCAAGGCGTGGACACGGGCGGAGCAGGCGATCAGGGCATTATGTATGGTTATGCGACAGATGAGACAAAAGAAATGATGTCGGAGTCAGTTGTGAAAGTTCACGCACTAGCGAAAAAATTGGAAGAGCTGAGAAAAAATAATCCAGCTTTTTCTTGGATGCGGCCGGACGGCAAAACGCAGATCAGCGTGCAAGATGGAAAAATAGCTTCCGTGTTGGTGAGTTGCCAGCATGACGAAAATATTAGTAATGAGCAGATTCGTGAGCAAATCATTGAGCATGTTATTGTCCCGATTATTGGCGATGTTTCCGAGATGGAAATTTTTATTAATCCGACCGGTCGATTTGTGCAAGGCGGGTTTGAAGGGGACACCGGTCTCACGGGCAGAAAAATTATGGTGGACACCTATTGCGGTTTGGTGCCACATGGTGGCGGGGCTTTTTCCGGCAAAGATTCGACCAAGGTGGATCGCAGCGCTGCCTATATGGCGCGTTTTGTGGCTAAGCAAATGGTAGCTAAGGGTTATGCCAAGGAGTGTTTGGTCAGCGTAGCCTATGCCATTGGAAAAGCCGAACCGCTAATGGTGGAAGCATTGAATGAAAAAGGTGAAAGCCTGGCAGAGCTGGTTAAAGAAATGTTTGATTTCCGTCCACAATCAATTATTAAAACCCTAGATCTTCGCTCGCCAATTTTCCAAGAGACAGCCGCCTATGGCCATTTCGGCAAAGAAGGTTTTCCGTGGGAGAGGATATAGGCTTATTTAAAAATCGACAGCAAGGCTGAGGAATGTTAAAATGAGTATATATTAAATTATATACTCATTTTATGACTTGGTTTTTTCTGACAATCACGGCAGTATTTTTCATAACAATCGAAAGTATTTTTGAAAAGAAGACGCTGGCCAAAGCGCGGACCTTTGAGTTCGCGGCGATGTTTGCTTTTGCCAATGCACTCGTACTTTTGCCCTTTCTTTTTGTGGCTGATCTTTCTCAAATCAATTTTTTTATTTTGGGTGCCATTTTTCTGGCCTCTATTCCTTCAGCTGGTCTGTCGCTGTTGGTTTTTAAAACGCTGAAACATAATGAATTGAGTGAGACAGCGTCGCTTTTGGCCTTGTCACCGCTGTTTGTTTCCTTTTTCGCATTTATCGTATTGGGAGAAATGCTTTCTTATATGCAATTTCTGGGATTACTTCTGATGGTTGGCGGAATGATTTTTTTAGAATTGAAAAACTTGAAATTCAGCAGTGGTATATTTCGTAAAGGACGAGGCAAATATATTTGGTATATTATCGCATGTCTTTTACTGGGAGGCGTGTCAGCGGTTTTTGACCGGACAGTTCTCTTCCGTTTAGGCATAAAACCCCTGACCTATCTTTTGATCATCCAAATTTTTATAGCCATAAACTATGCACTGTTTTTTCTGTCTAAACCGCACTTAGTGAGAGATCTCAAAGGCAGTGTAAAAGAAACTTGGAAAATCGTTTTGTTTATCTCTGGCCTGACAGTAGCGCATCGCTATATGTATGCCTCAGCCATTCAAGTTGCTGCCAGCATAGGCCTGGTAGTGGCTATCTACAAACTATCTTCTCTTTCAAATGTGATTGCCGGCGGGAAATTTTTCGCAGAGGGCAGTATTCTGAAAAAAATCACGGTCAGCATGGTTGTTCTGAGTGGCACGGTTTTACTTGTCTTAGAATAGTATTATTTTATTTTTCCAAAGTAGCTTAATATAAGCAGCTTGCATTTATTGGTAGCTAATGGCATTTGGAATGAAGTCGATTTGCTGTATACTTAAAATAATCTTATTTTTTAGACAAAATAGTTATGGATTTTGAACAAAACAACAGAATGCCTTGGGAGGACAAAAAATCACCAATGTTTAGGGAGTGGATTTTAGGCAATGCTTCCAAGGATCCTCAAGATTGGGATATAAATTTCCGGCGGTATGTTGATATCTTAGTTGTTGAGCGAAAAAAATAGTAGCGGAAAGAATAGCGGAAGGTGGAGTAGAAAAGACTGATCAAAAAATCTTCGAGGATTATTTAGAAAAGCTAGACCTTAAAGAAAAAAATCTTCGAGATAAGACTATACTAGATCTAGGTTGTTTTGATGGAGTTTTCATTCGGACTTGCCTGGATCGCAACCTGACTCAGGAGGCTTATGGTATGGACAGAGAATTACGCGGAGAAGCGGAAGATGAAACATATGAAGACAATTTTTATAAAGCTGATTTTCACAAAGGCATTCCAATCCAAAATGTTGATTTGGTCATCCTTAGGAAAACTCTTCATTTGCTGCTTCAAGAAGAAAGTAATTTAGAATCTACCGTAGAAACTCTTGCAAAAATACTTGATGTACTTTCTCCTTCCGGCGAGATCAGAATAGCGCCCAGCGTGAGAACATTGCTTGGTAAATACACTGACAATCAAGGAAAGTTCAATCGTGCAATGGAGCGACTTGCGGAGATTAAAAACATAAAATATGAATTTGTTCCAGTTGGAGTTCGGGCTTTGGAGCGAATAGATATTGGTAATGCAGAGAAACGAGTTGTTATGCTGGATAGCGTGCTAGTTATCAAGAATAATACAGAGGCAGAATAATTTTTAAATAAAAAAACTATGAAAGGATTTATAAATTTCATCCGTGAGCAGGGAGTGGTCGGTCTGGCCGTCGGGTTCATTCTGGGCGGCGCTGTGTCTAAGGTAGTGACAGCATTAGTGACGGATATTATCAATCCACTGTTGGGCATTGCTATGGGGGCGGCCAAGGGTCTTAATACCGCGTCATTTCACATTGGTTCAGCTAATTTGCTATATGGCGATTTTATTAGTGTAATTATTGATTTCATTGTAGTGGCACTGGTGGTGTATTTTGGAATTAAATTAATTGGCTTAGATAGATTGGATAAGAAAAAATAAAAATAAGAATGAAGAAAATATTATTTATTTTTATTTTATCCTTCACTCTTAATTTTCTGTGGGAAATTTCCCAAGCGTTTTTGTATGCGCCGCATTTCACTGGCATTGGCGGATTGATAACTGTGCATCTGCGCGCCGGACTGGGGGATGTGCTGATGGTTTTTATAATTTTATTTTTGGACACGCTTATTCTCAGTCGTATTTTCGCGGGAGAAAAAATAAAGGCCAGAAGATTTTTAATTCTAATATTTCTTGGTTTTGTACTGGCGATCCTGGTTGAAAAATATGCCTTGACAACCGGCCGATGGTCATATAATTCCTTGATGCCGATCATTCCTTTTTTAAATGTTGGTTTGATGCCAATATTGCAGATGATGCTGATCCCATCAGTTGTGATTTTAGCTGGGCTAAGATTGACGCGGCGTAACAACTGATACAGCCGTTTTTTTGCTATATA
>CAZMNQ010000089.1:0-4191 GCA_964567695.1 uncultured Bdellovibrionales bacterium | reverse complement strand
AAATAAGGCAAAAACGCCAATAAGACTATGAAAAAAAACATCCACCCAGGATACCACGATGATGCCAAAATAATCTGCTCTTGCGGCAATGTCATTGAAACCGGATCAGTTGTCAAAGAAATGAAAGTTGAAATTTGTTCCGCTTGCCATCCTTTCTATACTGGCAAGAAAAAATTCCTTGATACGACCGGCCGTGTTGACCGCTTCAAGAAATTATCCGAAAAAGCCGAAGCCAAGAAAGTTGTTAAGAAAAAACCTGCTCGCGTTGCCAAAAACAAGAAATAATTTCACCTCTACGAATACAAAAAAACTCCGCAAGGAGTTTTTTGTTTACAGAGTGTCCATTTTCTTTGGCAGCAAAGAAAGTGGACGAAATACCGTTTTTTAGCGTTTAAAAAATATTCCTGCCCTAGCGAAATTCCAAGCTATAAATTGAAACTTGTGAGCGTTAAAAAATTTCTCCCCCTCTATGGAGCTTGTCGTTTAGAAATTTTAGCGAGCAAGTTGAAAATTTATCTTGACATGTATCCGCCAGCTGGCGGAGGCCTTTTTCCCTGCCTGCCGGCAGGCAGGTTTTTTGCCACTTTTCTTTTGGGAAAAGAAAAATGGCGTAATTATGCTTTCTTTTGCTGCCAAAAGAAAGTTAGAATTGCTGTCATCCCTTGTTTACGCTTCCTGTGTTTAATTGCTCCCAAAAAATGTGATTCCTCTTCCTGAAAGCCAACTGATTGAATTAGAGTTGTCCATTCTTCCATCGATCTATATTGCAATGTCCAAGGCATATAGGCATTTTGCAGATTCATCAGCCAATCATTGAGAAACAAAAACTTAATTCTGTCTTCGCGCGACAATCGCAAGAAACCTTCCGTCGCTTCCGATAATTCCAAATTAAATTTGGCGAGATATTTTTTAATTTCTTGCGCTTCGCAAACAGCATCCAAAAAAGATTCTTCGAAAACAATCAGTTTTCCACCCGGTCGCATAACCCGCCTAAGCTCTCTAAAAATATCTAGCGCCTCCTGTTCACTTTCTAAATGATGCAAGACCAATTTAATTACCGCCAAGTCCACCGAGGCCGTCTCAATATCAACCAAACTTCTAGCAAACTCAATGCGCGGATCAAGACTATCTAAAACCGGCTGGCTTTTGGCATCCACACCAATCAATTTTTTAATCTCGCCATTTTGCTCAGCAATATTTTTCAGAAACGCTAATTTGCCACAACCGAAATCCAACACTGTTTCCACGCCGTGCAATTCCTGATTAATTATTTCCAAAAACATATCCCCCGGCTTCTCCGGCTTCAGGTTTTCATTCCGATATTCTTTGAGTTTCTTATTATAATATTTTTTTATTTCTTGGCTTGAGATTTTTTCCCTCTTAAGATAGGCGAAAAATTCCTCCACAAATTTTTCCGGATTTGTGAGATTTTCATGATTATTCACCCAATGTTTTTTAAGCGCCAAAAAAATTTCCTCTGACTCCAAAATTGTCAAAGGATTTTTTAAGACCTTCTTACTTATATTATTTTCTTGCATATCTCTTTTGACTACTGCGCTTCCCTAGAGTATAATACACTCAGGTTTCGAAGTAAAATAGCGAAACAAAGCCAAAAAACATTATGAATCCGATTATCGAAGAAATTAAAAAAGAATATGCCGAAATTGAAACTCAGCTTAATTCGCCTGAATTGCTTTCTGATATGCAAAAAATGGCGCGCTTAGGCAAAAGACAAGCCGAACTGGACGAAACCATCCGCCGCATTGAAGATTTGGAAAAAATGGAAAAAAACATGCGGGAAAACGTGGAAATCATCAATACCGACGAAGACATGGAAATGAAGCAAATGGCCATGGATGAAAATGTCACCCTGGCGCAACAAAAAGAAAAGCTGGAAAAAGAATTGGAACTGATCCTTATTCCCAAAGATCCCAATGGCGACAAAAACATTATTGTAGAAATTCGCGCCGGTGCGGGCGGTGATGAATCAGCTTTGTTTTCAGCCGAACTTTTCCGGATGTATTCCCATTTCGCCGAAAAAAATGGCTGGCGGGTTTCCGTACTCAATTCCAATGTGACCGGGGTCGGCGGCTACAAAGAAATAACTTTCGAAATAAACGGCTCGGGAGTCTATGGCAAAATGAAATTTGAATCCGGCGTGCACCGCGTGCAACGCATTCCGGAAACCGAAAAAAACGGCCGTATCCACACCTCCACTTCAACCGTGGCTGTCTTGCCGGAAGCCGAAGAAATAGATTTCAAATTGGATGAACAAGACATTCGCACTGACACATTCTGTTCTTCCGGACCAGGCGGACAATCCGTCAACACCACTAAAAGCGCTATTCGCCTGACTCACATTCCGACCGGCCTCATCGTTTCTTGCCAAGATGAAAAATCACAAATAAAAAACAAAGAAAAGGCGATGAAGGTTTTGCGCTCGCGCCTTTTTCAAATAGAAGAAGACCGCCAAAACAAGGAGCTTGGCGATGCCCGCCGCTCACAAATTGGAACCGGCGACCGCAGTGAAAAAATTCGCACCTACAATTTTCCGCAAGATCGCATCACGGATCACCGCATTAAACAAAATTGGAGCAATCTTCATGGCATTCTTGAAGGCGATCTGAATGATATTATTACCACCATGACTGAGGAAGATATAAAATTAAAAATGCACAAATAAATCGCTGATAACATATGGAAAAGAAAAAAAGAACTATATTTTTTTGGAGTTTAGTCATAATATTTTTTATCATCACTCCGGCCATTATTCTTTACGCCAAGGGCTATCGCTTTGATTTGCAGCGGGGTGTTGTTGTGCACAGCGGCACCATCTCCATCAAAGCCAATCCGCAAGACATTAATATCAGCCTGGATGGCAAAATAAGCGAATCAAAATCACTTAACCGCGTAAATGGATCCTATAATGTTCCCGGTCTTATGCCTGGCAGCTATGATTTATCCATCAGTGCTGACGGCTATCAATCTTGGAATAAAAAAATTGAAGTGCATAGCGGACTGGCCAGTGAAATTTGGAATGTCATCTTAGCTAGAAATGATTATACCAAGACTGACTATAATACAGAGGCTATTGAAAAATTTTTCGTCTCGCCAAAAAGCAAATATATAATTTATACGCAAAATTCTGGGGATAATCTGACGACAAATATTCTGGATATCAAAAATAAAACAATAGCCAACTCATTCACCTTCCCAGGCTGGAAATTTATTCCGGATGAAAAAAGAGAAAATATCGAATGGTCGCCTAATGAGGACTATGTTTCCGTTCCGGTTAGAAAAACCGTCACCACGGAAAACACCGATTCAATAACAAAAAAGGTTTCTGCTGCGGAAACAACCCAATATGCCTATTCTATTCTTGACCCGGCGCAAAAAACATCTTTTAATTTAAACGATCTGTTGCAAAATAATGATATTAACTATGTCCGTTGGGATCCGCAAGACAAAAATTATCTTTTTTATCTAAGTGAAAATTCGCTTTATCGAACCAACATCAACAATATCACAGATACCATAACCATCGCCCAAGATGTGTCCAGTTTTGATCTTTCTAAAAACAATATCTTCTATTCAGTCAGGCCACACGAGCTGGTCTATCGAAAAAATTTAGATGGTTCCGGTGACCCAATTCAAATCACCAGCGATTTTCCGGAAGATATTACGCAAAATTTCCGGCTGATTGTTTATGATAATGCGCGCATCGCGCTTCTGACCCAAAACAAAAGTCTATATGTTTTCAATTCCGGCGAATTTGATTCCTATTACAGAAAACTCGGCTCTGACATCGAAGGTTTGCAATTTTCCGACGACGGCAAGAAACTGCTATATTGGACAAATAACTCGATGTCCGTCTATTATCTACGCAATTGGAATGTCCAACCAACCCGCACAGAAAATTCCATTGAAGACATCACTCGCTATTCCGAAGGCATCAAAAACATCCAATGGACCAAGGATTATGAGCATGTTATTTTCTCGGTTGGCGCACAGATGAAAGTCATCGAGCTGGATCCCCGCGATCATCGCAACTGCATGGATTTACCTAAAACTACCTCAGACACGCCAATTATTGTCGATAATCACGCTCAGGAACGGCTGTATTTCATCGATACCAAGAATTCCTCTACTAGTCTCTATTCTATCGTCTTCCCCGAACCTACGCCCATTTTT
>CAZMNQ010000088.1:0-4205 GCA_964567695.1 uncultured Bdellovibrionales bacterium | reverse complement strand
GCTGTTTTATCCACTAAAAAATTTTGTTTTCCAAATCCATAGACTAAAATTGCAATGGTTATCACATAAACTAAAATTAAAATCAGAATGGCATAGATAACCACCCTTGGTTTTATATTCTTTTCTGTCTGACTTTTCGTCATGTTTTTTTACTTTAGCTAAACTTACTTCGGACTAATATTTAAAAAAATAATTCCACCACTTTAAATGATTTGCAACCATTGCCACGGCCTCCCGCTGAACAGGCTGCGCCGGCTCCGTTGCCACAAGTTCCTTGGATATGCTCGGCTTGACCACTACGACTTGTTCATCCGGACTTTTTAAATTTAATTTATCTCGCGCCTCACTTTCGATATAATCATTGCTGCTGAAAAAATCAATTTTTTCCTGCATCGTAGAATTGCTTTTGACTATCCGCTCTGATTCTGTTTTCAAACTGTCAATAACTGCCTGTATTTGTTTCTTCTTGTTTGTCTCTTTATAGATTGCGATGATCACAAGTACCAAAATAACAAATCCGACCAGCAATCCAATTTTTACAATTATAGAACCGGTTTTTGTTTTATTATTCATAATCACAAATTATTCGGGGACAAATCTATTGATACATTAAGGCAGGAGCAAGCGTAAAACCAACCATAGCCACAACAGCCAGAATGGAAATTATCACCCATAATGTGTGCATTCGCTTGTTTCTTTTTTTGATGCTCATATATATTTGATATTTTAACAAATTTTATGTCTTAAAACAATACCTACCCCAACAAAGACCTTGGGCAAGTCAAATTCTAGGCTGATGGATTCAAATATTTATCCAGTGTAAAAATCCAGTTTTCATCATTTTCAATGCCGTTTTCTCGTGCTATTACCTTTTGATTGAAAAGCCAAGTCAGATAGCCGGCATCTTTTTTGGCCACCTCACTCACCAATTCACCGTTATATTTGCCGAAATTGAATTTTTTAATCAAAATTGGAAGTGCTGAAATTTCCAGCATAGCCTGCAGAACTTTTTCCTCATCCCCCATTTCAATCAACATTTTTTGAAAAAAATAATCAAACAATTTTTCCAGAACCCGCACATCCCCCAGCGCATCGTGCGCCGGAGCCTGATCAACTTCCAAATCATAATAATATCTCAGATATTGCAAATTGTGTTTTGGCACTTCGCCGTCAACATCCAGATGATGTGCGATTTTCAAGGTATCAATATTTTTTTTAACTTCCACTCCGTCGCGCTGCAAAATATCCATATCAAACTTGGCGTTGTGCGCCACCAAAATATTGTCTGTCGCAAAAATTTCCACCAAATCTTTTTGCATTTGTGAATTCAAAAATGGCTCTTTGTCCGCCACCATTTTATTCGTGATGTGCGTCACTGACATCGCCTCAATTTCAATCGGCACTGGCGGTTTGAACAAAGCTTCAACTTCTTGCCCGGCAAAACTATAGGCTACTTGACACAAGCGCCCATCCGCTCCGATGCCAGTGGTTTCAGTGTCTAAAAAAACTAATTTTGATCTATCCATTTTATTTTTTATTATATTTATAATTTTTCGGTCGTGACCGACTGGATTTATTTCTTCAACACTGCCAGAAAGGCGTCAGATGGAATGCTGACGCGACCAATACTTTTCATTTTTTTCTTTCCCTTCTTTTGTTTTTCCAAAAGTTTTCGCTTGCGCGTAATGTCTCCGCCATAAAGACCGACGGTCACATCCTTACGGTATGCCTGAATACTTTCACGCGCCAGCACTTTGCCGCCGATAGCCGCCTGCAAAGCAATCAAGAAATTTTGCTTCGGGATGGAATTTTTCAATTTTTCGACAATCGCTTTGCCTTCACTAACTGCTTTTTCTCTTGGCACAATGCGCGAGAAAGCATCAAATTTTTCACCGGCCACCAAAATATCCATTTTTACCAAATCATTAGTGCGGTAATCCTTAATTTCGTAATTCATCGAAGCGTAGCCTGAAGAAGCGCTTTTCAAATCATCATGCAAATTCGTAATCACATCCATCAAGGGACAATCAAAGGACAAAATAATCCGCTCACTGTCAATATATTCCGTATTTAAATATTGCGCGCGGGTGTTGCGCATCACTTCCATAATCGAACCCAGATGAACGGCCGGAGAAATAATATCCAGCTTGGCATAGGGTTCATAAATTTTATCCATCACTGATGGATCTGGCATCTCAACGGCAGAATAAATTTTCTTGCGCTCCGTTTTGCCTTTCATTTCAACTTCATAAACCACGCTTGGTGTGGTGACCGTCGGACTTATTTCAAATTCGCGCTCCATTCGAGACTGAATGATTTCTAAATGCAACATCCCCAAAAATCCGCAACGGAAACCGCGACCCAGAGCTTGGCTCGATTCCGGTTCAAATTCAAAAGCGGCGTCGTTCAATTTCAACTTATCCAGCGCGTCGCGCATGAAATTATAGTCATCGCCTTCTGTTGGATAAAATGAGGCATAGACCATCGGCGTCACTTTTTTATAACCCGGCAATCTTTCCACTTTGTTGCGAAAGCCGGCCAGGGTGATGGTGTCACCCACCCGGCAAAATTCCACACTCTTAAAGCCTGTGGCTAAATAGCCAATGTCGCCCGCCGTCAACCGATCAACTTTTTGCAAGTCCGGTTTGAAATAGCCAACCTCTACCACACTGCTGTCTGCCATCCCGGCAATCATCGCCACTTCATCATCTCTTTTCACTCCGCCATCTAAAATGCGCACATACGCCACCACGCCTTTATAAGTATCATATTTTGAATCAAAAATGAGAGCCCGCAACGGCTTGTCGGCGTCGCCTGTTGGGCATGGAATTGTTTTGACAATTTCTTCCAGTAGCTTATCCACGCCCAAGCCAGTCTTGCCGGAAACTTCAAAAATATCTTCTTCTTTGCAGCCCAAAACATGAATGATTTCTTTTTTCACTTTCGGCGCGTCGGCGTTTGGCAAATCCACTTTGTTGACCACTGGAATAATTTCCAAGCCCTGCTCAATCGCTAAATATAAATTCGACAAGGTTTGCGCTTGCACGCCCTTGGTTGCATCTACCAGAAGCACGGCACCTTCCACGGCTGCCAAAGATCGCGAAACTTCATAGCCAAAATCAACATGCCCTGGTGTGTCGATCAAATTCAAAACATATTTCTCGCCACCTTGCTCACCTGCCTGTCCGGTAGGCAGGTAATTCATCCGCACTGGTTGCAATTTGATGGTGATGCCTCTTTCACGCTCCAAATCCATCTGATCCAACAACTGTTCCTTCATATCCCGCTTTTCCACCGTGTGCGTCAATTCCAAAAAACGATCGGACAAAGTGGATTTTCCGTGGTCGATGTGAGCCAAAATTGCGAAGTTCCTATAATTTTTTTGTTCTACGCTCATCTAGATTTTTTATACATCTAATTAAATCTTTTTTTCTTTTTTTATGCTTCAATATTGGTAGTAAAATTTCAAATAAAACTGCTAGCGATTTGTGCTCACTAGCCCGCACTCGCCATAAATCTTTGTTATATTTATAGTTTTTAATCTTATCGTATATTTGATTTTTGGTACCTATTTTCTTTGGAACAGGACAGTCTATATTATTTTTTACAAACCAATAATAAAACCATAGGATTATATTTTTATCATAAGTATCAATTTTAAATCTGGCTCTGCCATCATACACACCAATGTTTGCCTCGGCGTCAATATATCCTGCCGCAAAATAATTTGAATATTCTTTATTTTCAGTTATCCAGTCATCCACCCTATCTTCTTTTTTTAAAAGAAAATCAAAACTTCTATTTAAAAAACAATTTACAGCAAATGATCCATCTTTATTTGCCTTTCCTGAAACATTACCATATTTACCAAACATTTTTTTCATCACATCAACCTGCTCGACACATGTAGTGTGGCATCGCACCACAATAACCTCAGAATGGGATGCTGTTTGATATACATTCAAATCTCCCAGCCTAAAACCTATTATATAGGCTTTTTCACATTTGTCACCCGCAAAGTCTTTTTTAGCATACTTACTTTGAATAATAGACCTAGACCACGACTTTATTCCATATTCTCGCATCCGATTCAATACGGTTCCAGTAGTACAATTATAAATATCTGCAATCTTATATTTTGACTTTTTCTCCTTACAATAAAGCCTTTCAAGGTCTTTTCTGGAAATTATTATCTTATGTCTACT
>CAZMNQ010000087.1:0-4226 GCA_964567695.1 uncultured Bdellovibrionales bacterium | reverse complement strand
CAATATTCTTGCCGCAAGTTGGCGGATAAATTTTTGTTCAATGACGCGGGAATTGTTTTGAGAAATGGAATACAGGTCGCTACGCTGGAGAGGGCAGTGGCAGATTTGCTGTATTTCAATCCCAAATATTATTTTGACGCCAGACAGTTAATTAATTGGAAAAAAGTTCGCGCTATCCAAAGACAAATTGGATATCCGCAGACATAAAATCCAGTCGGTCGCAACCGACTGGATAAAATAAAAATATGATAAATCCAAAACCGCAAGACGCAAAGCATAAAGCCTGGCTGTTCAGACTATTAAGCGCAATATTTGATGATGCCTCCCTAGCTGATGTTTTATATTTCAAGGGCGGAACTTGCGCCGCCATGCAGGGATTTCTGGATCGATTTTCAGTTGATCTGGATTTTGATTATTTGGGGAAAAAAGAAGATGTGCCAAAAACCCAAAAGAAAATGGAGGGGATTTTTAAAAAACTAGATTTGGAAATAAAAGATAAGAGTCGGAATGTTCCGCAATATTTTTTGAAATATGAAGCAGGATTGGGCGAGCGAAACACTTTGAAAATTGACATTTCTTTCCCGCCGCCAAAATCTAATAAATATGAAAGCGCAAAAATTGTGGAAATCGACCGGATAATCAACTGCCAGACGATTGAAACAATGTTTGCGAATAAACTAGTGGCGCTGATTGAGCGCTATGAAAGAACTGGCTCGATCGCCGGCAGGGATTTGTATGATATCCATCATTTTTTCATGCAGGGATTTCAATATGACAGCGAAGTTATTCAAGAAAGAAGAAAACAATTGCCTGTCAATTTTCTGCATGTTTTAATTAAGTTTATAAAAAAAGAAATAACCCAGACAACTATTGATCAAGATCTCAACACTCTTCTGGAACCGAAAAAATTCCAGCAAATAAGGAAAACTCTTAAACAAGAAACGCTCTTGTTTTTGCAAGATGAGATAAGCAGATTAGAAATGGTTGATTCAAAAAAGAGCATTGATAAATAAAATTATTTCACTTTAATCTCCGGCAACAAGTCCCAGACCAATTCAAACATCAATTTCAGGGTGTTGTGAATTTCTTGGCCTTCGATGATGATGCCGGTTTCTTCTTTGGAGGACATTAGCGCGACTTTTTGGTGGCCATAGATGTTGATTTCAATGGAGAAGGGATATTTTTTCGGGTCAATCATTTTGGAGGAACGGAATTGCTCTTGGTCATGGGGAATAAATTCTTTGGAGAGAAACTCAGTGTTGGGGGCGATGTTTCGCACATGGATGCACTTTTTTACGCGCGCGCTGACATAGTCATTGGCCCAATCCATGCCCAGCACGGAGACGACATGTTCTGAGGCAAAACAGAGGATCTCACCGGAATATTTGAGCGTGTCAGCATAAACCTCGCGTAGGCCGACCTTGCCTTCATAGAAGCGGATTTTTGGTTTGGTGCCCTTGATGTTATAGATGGATTTGAGTTGGGGGAGGATTTCCGAAAAAAGGCTTTCTTTGGCTTGCAGCATCTTTTGGATTTTTTCCGGATCTTCGGCCAGAAAAAGCCTTTTTTTGCCCTTGATGGTTTCAAAAATGTAGCCTTTTTCTTGCAAATCAAGCAAAACATCATAGCAAGTCGTTCTTTTCAGGGCGGCTTTTTTGGCGATTTCCAGCACAGTGGAACTGCCCAATTCCAAAGCGGCCAGATAGATATCCGCCCGTTTGCCGGTGAGTCCCAATTGTTCCAAGGTGACCTTGATTTCCATAGATGTTGATATTATCCGTCAACATTTACAGTATAGCACAGTGGCATAATTTGTCAATAACAGGCTTGTTGCAGGCAAAATAATCTTTTGAGCCTTCAGAACGCTTGCATCACTTGACGCATATTATTGACTTTTTACCCAAAATGCGATATACTGCGTAGTCATGATAAGAACAGGAAAAGATAGACATCATGATAACCGTTCTTTAAAACTCAATATCACCTCCGCCCACTCTCGGGCAACAACCTTTGGAAAGGAGAATGACCATGAATATTTTGAAAAATAATAGAGGAGAAATTGGATGTTCACTTCTAGTTGCTGCAGTAATTTTATTCTTACTTATAGGGATGTTATCTTCAACACAGACAAATAATAATAGAAGAAGGGAGATTATTTCTCAAATGGCAGCAGGCGAAAAGCCGCTTTCTAAGGATGATTTCGAATTATATAATGAAAGTCCTGAAATAAAAAACTATATAGACATGGAAGTTAAAAAAATAACAGAGAATAGAGAAAGAAAAAAATCTGAATATCATAAATATCTAGACAGCCTAAAGTCTAAGTAGGCGAGCTAGGCAGGTCGAGGGCAAGGAGATTAACAAATCTTCCTTGCCCCTTCAATCAAGATTGCAAACTGTTTGCAGTTTTGTAGAAGAAAGTTCTTTACAAATAATATTGGCAGACGGCTTACGGGAAGCCGGTGAGGAAAGGGGCTTACTAGAGCATATTCAGATAATATCTGGGTATGAATTCGGTAGGGTAAATTTCCGACCCTTCACCTTTCAAGCGAAAATTCCTTGGAGCGAATCTTGTGGCGCGCACAAGATGGTACTCGAGTGAGGAATTGATCTGCCATTAAAATCAACCGGAGAAAGATTGCAGCGACTTTCTTTCTCCTCTCTATTAAGATTTTGAAACAATTTGAAATCTTATCGAGAAGTTCTTTACAACTATATATAAACTCTGCCCACTTTCGGGCAACAACCACCAAAAAGGAGAATGACCATGCAAAATAAGGCAATGAATTTTGTGGTGTTTGTGGCGATGATTGTGGCGGCCTTTTTCTTGGGCAAGCATGGACATATAGTCTGGTCCTGCATTTTAGCGTCTGTTGCCGGACACTCCTTAGGCGTGTCTCCGGAGCAGGTTGCGGAAACCAGGGCTGCGCTTGAGGCCAGCAGTAATAATTAGGAGATTCGAGAGCGTCTCCGCAACCCGACAAGAAGGAGGTAAAAAAATGACCCAATCGAAACCCCAATCCCCAATCCTAAGCAGGAGCGGGGCTTTTTTATTTTTGTATAAGTTTTTTTGTTAGTCTTTATGGGGTTAATATTAACCGGTTAATATTAACCGCCTAATATTGACCTGTAAGGAAGAAGGTGCTATAATAGGAATATGAATAATATTTCTCAAGAGGCCAACAATTTATTGGAAGCAATTCGCTTGTATGGACCCATACGGTCTTCTGAGCTTGCAAAAAAGCTCAGCATTTCAGTTAAAACAGTATATAAGCATTTGGCAGTCCTTTTGGACGAACAGTTAATAACAAAAACCGGAGAAACTCCCCGGGTTTACTATGCCATTAGCTCAGGCCGTATGGATGAGTTAGTAGGCATGGGACAGGAGGATCAGCTTATTGAGCAAAATTATATTTATGTTGCGCCTAATGGCGAAATGATCAGGGGAATCAATGGTTTTCAAGTGTGGTGCCAAAAAAATAAATTTGATTTTGCAAAAGAAAAAAAGGCACTGATTAAAAAAATAGAAGTTGTTGGAAAGATAAAAAAGGATGGTGTGATTTCTGCTAAAAAAACAATTCTTTCTGGAAAAAAAGAATTGCATTTGGATAATATTTTTTTCAGTGATTTTTATAATCTCGACCATTTCGGCAAAACAAAGCTTGGGCAATTGGTGTATCTCGGGAAGTCTTCGCAAAACAAGGAATTGATCAGGGAAGTCGCGAAATTAATAAAGCCGGCAATTGCGGGAATAATTGAAAAATATGACATTAAACTAATTTGTTATATCCCGCCGACAATTGAGCGCAAAGTTCAGTTTTTGGAAATATTAAAAAAAAGTTTGCACATAAGTTTGCCTGAAATTACGGCGATTAAGATTGCAAGCGCAACCAGGGTACCTCAAAAAACTTTGCGCAAACTCGAGGACAGAATAATAAATGCGCAAACAACCATAGCCGTAAATCCAAATCAGGTGATTGATGGCAATGTTTTGATAATTGACGATGCCACTGGCTCAGGAGCAACCTTGAATGAAACAGCGAGCAAACTCCGTAATATTGCTAAGGGAAATATCAAAATCATCGGCTATTCAGTGGTTGGCAGTTTCAAGGGATTTGATGTTATCAGTGAAGTTTGATTTTCAAATTTTAATTTGTAGCTTATAACAACAAGTGCTAAAATGTTTATGAGGATTAACAAAATAAACATTTTAATAATATGTTAGA
>CAZMNQ010000086.1:0-4267 GCA_964567695.1 uncultured Bdellovibrionales bacterium | reverse complement strand
AGTGGAATCCGTGGAGTTGGTTTTAGGTTTGTTCAGTAACTAGTTACTGAACAAAATTTGCAGATATAAATACTTAGAAAAACAAAAAACAATCCCAATGTACTCGGGATTGTTTTTGAGCTAGGAGGCTTATTTCTTGATTGCGATGGCTTTTACTTTTTTATTAAGTCGGGATTTCTTGCGAGCAGCCGTATTTTTGCTGATAACATCCTTGCTAGATGCTTTGTCCAAGGCTTGAAAAGCCTTTTTTGCCCATTCTTGAGCCGTTTTTACATCATTTTTAGCGATTGCTTCAGTCGCTTTTTTGATGGCGCTGCGAAAAAGACCTTTGATTTTCCTATTTATCTCAGTCTTGCGCTCAGTTACGCGCATATACTTCTTGGCAGATACTTTGATTGGCATATTCTAATTTTTATACGAATTATATCCGAATTATATCCGAATTTAACCGTAACCTTATTAATTTACTTACCTATCATTTTTAGCATAGTATTTGCGCTTTGGCAAGAAATGTTTAAAATGTTAAAATAAAAACATGATTGCTAAGTTAAAAGGAACAATCGAATATGCCAAGGACAAGTTTGTCGTAGTAGATGTGCGGGATATTGGCTATAAGGTTTTTTTGACGACCTATGCTTTGGGCAAGGTGGCGGGACAAGCGCAGGTTGAGTTTTTCATCCACACCTCTATCCGAGAAGATGCTATGGATTTATATGGTTTTTTGACTTTGGAGGAATTGGATATGTTTGAACTCTTGATTTCTATTTCCGGCATTGGACCCAAGGCGGGCCTCGGTATTCTTTCAATTGCTACACCGAAAACCATCAAAACAGCCATTCTGAACGAGGATTCCTCGATTCTGACCAAGGTTTCGGGAGTGGGTAAAAAAACCGCTGAGCGGGTCATTTTGGAGCTCAGAAACAAGGTGGCGGACATGCCGGAGAGCGAAAAGGACACAACTGTCTCTGACTCGGATGCGATTGAGGCTTTGGTTTCAATGGGCTATTCTGTGAGTGAAGCTCGAGATGCTTTGAAAATGGTGCCGAAAGACCTTGTGGACATTGGACAACGGGTCAGCTCAGCTTTGAGAAATTTAGGTAAAAGTTAATATTATTAGGGATGGAAAATAAATCAGATAATTTTGTAGTTGATATCTCACCAGACGGAGGTTTTTTGCAATCAGATTGGTGGACAAAATTTCAGGAGGCGACCGGTAAAAAAAACTTGAATATCAAAGGCGGTGCCTTTTGGAGAAATATTATCGAACATAAGCTTCCGATTGCCGGGAGATATTTTTATATTCCCCGCGGAAACATTTTCAGAATCAAAGACACGGATGTTAAAAATTATTTAAATAATTTGATTGAGCTGGCTAAGAGTAGTCGAGCAGGTTGGATACGAATCGAGCCATCTTCACAAGAAGTTTTAACTTTGATAAAGAAAAATACAAAACTGCCGATTGTAAAAGCGCCGCATAATATGCAGCCGAAAGAACTTTTTATTATCGACATCATGAAAAGTGAGGAGCAGTTGATAGCTGAAATGAAGCCTAAAACAAGATATAATATCAGACTGGCGGAAAAGAAAAATGTCAAAATTTTTATTTCTAATAAAAAAGAGCACATCGACAGATTTTGTGATTTGGTTGAAATTACGGCCAATCGCCAGGGCATTAAGCCACACCCGAGAAATTATTATCAAAAAATGTTTGCTGTGATTCCCGAGAAAAATATAAAATTATACTGCGCTGAATTTGAAGGTCCCGCCTCGACTCGCGGAGATGACCGCTCGTCGACGCGAGGCGGGGATGTGATTGCAGCTAACGCTGTGATATTTTTCGGTGATACCGTGACCTATTTGCACGGCGCATCGGATGATCGCTTTCGCAATGTGATGGCGCCCTATCTTTTGCAGTGGAAGCAAATTCAGGATGCGAAAAAAAATGGAGCGAAAAAATATGACTTTGGCGGAGTGAAGACGGAAATTAATGAAAAAAGCCGGACGGATTGGAGCGGAATCACGCATTTCAAACAAGGTTTTTCACCAAGCACAAAAGCCATTGAATTTCCGGGGAGTTATGACATCATAATAAATTCGCGTCGCTATTTTGTATATAGAACTTTGCAAAAAGTAAAACATTTTTGCTACTATTATTTGAAAAAGCTATGAAAAAACTAATTCCACAATCAATTAAAAATATCTATCATTTAGGCCAAGCGATTTTGGCTAATGTTATGTATGGTTTTCCGACTCGAAAACTGAAAGTTATCGGCATCACCGGTACAGATGGAAAAACCACCACGGCGCAGATGGTGGCCAGAATTTTGGAGGAGGCGGGGAAGACAGTTGCGATGGCTTCCACGATTAATTTTCGAATTAATGGTGTGGAGGAAAAAAACCTTTCACACTTCACGACCCTGTCGTCTTTTGCGGCGCAGAAATTTGCCAAGCGAGCGGTGGAAGCGGGCTGTGAATATTTGATTTTGGAAACTTCTTCACACTCCTTGGATCAATGTCGGGTTTGGGGCATTGATTATGCCATTGCGGTTATGACCAATGTGACGCGCGAGCATTTGGATTATCATAAAACAATGGAAAAATATCGCCAGGCCAAAGCGAAACTTTTTCGCAAAGCCGAAGTGGCGATTGTGAATTTGGATATGATTAACCCGGAAGAGTATCTCGACTGTAGAGCGGAAAATATTTATGGATACAGTTTGAAAATTTCAAATTTCAAATTTCATCCGCCGCGGCGGACAAATCAATTTCAAAATCAAAAATTTAAAACTATTGTTGCTGGAAGCATCGAGTTGGGAATTAATAAATCGAGCTTTATAATAGATGGTCAAGAATTTAAATTGAATTTAATTGGAGATTTTAATATTGAAAACGCTTTGGCGGCGATTAGTGTGGGAATGTGTGAAAATATTAGTCTGGAAACTTGTGCCAGAGCCTTGGAAAAAATCACGGGCGTGCCGGGCCGAATGGAATATGTCGCTAATGACAGAGGACTGAATATTTTAGTAGACTTTGCCTTAACGCCAGATGCCTTGGGAAAATTATATACTGTACTAAATAAAATAAAAAAACCAGAGGCCAGGATTATCGCAGTGTTTGGCGCATGCGGGGAGCGAGACCGAGGCAAGCGGCCAATCATCGGAGAAATCATTTCGCGCTATGCTGATTTTGTGATTGTCACAAATGACGAACCATATCACGAAGATCCAAAAAGGATAATAGACGAAGTGTTTGCAGGAGTTATAACTTCTCAAAATAATACGGATAGTGAAATTGATAAGTCTCCAAATTTCCAATTTCCAATTTCCAATTTCCAAACAATTTCCAATGATCAAATTTCCAATGACAAAAAAAATAAAGTAGAAGGCATTAATTGTTGGAGAATAATGGATAGACGACAAGCTATCAAAAAAGCGTTGGAAATTGCAAGACCTAATGATTTAATCGCTGTAACTGGTATGGGCGCGGAAGAATCAATGGTGGTGGGTGATGAAAAAATCCCGTGGAATGATAAGCAGGTGATTTTGGAAGAATTGACTAAACTGAATGGCTAAATCACGATTTAGCCATTCAAATAGTGTAATGTATAAAGCAAAAAAATTCCTCGTGGGATTTTTTAATGGTTTGAGATTAGATTAAAGAATTGAAATAAGAATAACCGTCAAAGCAAAGCCGAGGATTCCGCCGACGAAGGCTTCGGAGGATTTGTGACCCATCCGCTCCTTGAGTCGCGGGTATTCTTTTTCATCGGCATTTATTTTATCCACAATCATATTGATGTAGCGGCTGTGTTCGCCCATATAAACTCGGAGGCGGGTAGCGTCATCGATGATGAGAATAGCCATTATGAAAGCAATGGCAAAAGCTCCAGAACTGAAGCCTTCAAAATAACCAACTGAAGTCGCCATAGAAACCATAAGCGCGGAATGGACGCTGGGCATGTGGCCATAGGTCATGCCGTGAGCTAGGGTATATTTGAAATCTCGATCATGGTTGAAATAAAAAATAGCAAATTTCAGTATTCGAACTAGGATTAAAACTATAAGCGGAATAATGACGACATAATAGGGTGATAGATTTGGCATAAGAATTTTATTAAAAGATTAACTGATTGAATTATAGCACAGTTATTTGACTAATAATTAACCTGGGTATATATTGTAAATATGATGAATGAAACCCCTGAAGAACTCCTTGTATTTTTACATTAAAAAGTGGTACAATAGAAGTAGCTTAAATCAATTAAACA
>CAZMNQ010000085.1:0-4351 GCA_964567695.1 uncultured Bdellovibrionales bacterium | reverse complement strand
CAAAAAAAGCCATTCCGAAAATGACCATTGCAAGTGTTAGAAATAGTTTTGTTTTTTTCATTTTAGTTTTTGCCCAGTTAAATTTAAATATTTAATATTTAACCGAGTTTTGAAGGTTAATTTTTTATGAGTTTATTATACCACGCTTTTTCAATAAAAAATATTAGGGGGTGTGGATAACTTTACCCCGTTAAATTCTGCTGTAGGCAGATTATTTAACTGGGGGGTTTCCCCAAACAAAAAATCCTTCCGCGAATTATGAGCGAAAGGATTTTTTGGTTGAAAGCTTGAATTATTTTTTTACTCCGCAATCAGTTTTTTCGCTCATAGCATAGGCCGGATCGACTTCCATTGAATTGGAATTTAGGTCAGCACAAAAATATTTTGTTGAGCTTGAACATAGTTTAGCAAAAATCGCCATCTTTTGACCATCTGGTGAAATATTCACGATTGGTTTACCACTGCACGCTTGTAGACTTGTGCCGAAATCAGGAGTGAATCCAACTAAGGATCCTCTGTCATCTTGATACAAAATGGCAGTAGGAATCGCAGAAGAAACACTCGCCTTTATGGAGGCATCTTGCGCCTTACCTCTGGCACTACTCAGGCTAATCAAGACAGTTGAGGCAAGAATGCCAATGATAATAGCGAGAACAAATGGCACCGCAATAACCAAACCAATTATCCAACCTTTCGGCTTTTTATTAGGATCTTTATAAACAACCACTGTGCTGGCTATCATGTCATGCAAGCCTTGTTTGCGGGCGGTAAAGCCAGCCATCAAATAACCAATGTATAAAATAATAGCAGAAATAAATTTACCAAGCGTTTCGCGCAAAACAACTTGCCCCCACGAAAGATTTTCTGATTTATCGGAAATAACTTTGATGCCCATGGCCCTTTTACCCAAAGTCGCCCCATAATTTTTTGTCATCACTATAAAATAAATCCATATAAGCACAGAGATACATAGACGCAAAGAAACACCACTGCCAATACCACTATTGCCTTCATTTTCTAAAGCAGCCATTCCGCCATCAACAGAAGTAATTATAAAAATTAGACCTAAGATAAATATCAAGATTATAATTATCATTCCATCAATAAAAGAGGCTGCGTATCTAACCCAGAACCCAGCGTATTTTATTTGCATAGCCGGAACAGGCGCGCCTGAGTTTTCATACACCGCAGATATTCCCTCCGCAATATCAATCTCGCCATAGCCGGCCGTTCTCAGTTGCCCCGCTAAAACATCCTGGGCATATTTTACAAAAAAGTTATCCACAAAAAAATCCCGAGCACTGATGCGTACCCGGGATTTTTTCTATCTGAAACATAACGCTCCGCGTTATTTCTTCTTGCCACTGATAATCTCTTCCGCCACATTCTTCGGAACTTCCGCGTAGTGGGAAAATTCCATAGAATAGTTGGCGCGGCCTTGAGTCATTGAACGAAGTTGTGTGGCATAACCGAACATCGAGGAAAGCGGCACTTCGGCGTCAATAATTTTCACCCGAGACGCACCAGTTCCGCGATCATTCATTTCGCGAATAATGCCTCGCTTGGAATTCAAATCACCCACCACATCACCCATAAAGTTTTCTGGCGTGATGGCAATAACTTTCATAACCGGCTCCAAGATAACTGGATTCGCTCTTCTGGCAGCTTCTTTGAAAGCCATTGATCCAGCAATGCGGAAAGCGGCTTCCGAGGAGTCGACATCATGAAAGGATCCATCATAAACAATAGCCTTAATATCCACCATTGGATAACCAGCCAGCACTCCGCTGTCCATCGCGTCTTTGGCGCCTTTGCCAATTGGCGTAATAAACTCTTGCGGGATGGCACCACCCTTGATTTCACTAACAAATTCAAAACCTTTGCCAGCTTCTTGCGGTTCCAACTTGATCCAACAATGACCATATTGTCCGCGACCTCCGGATTGTTTAATATATTTTCCTTCAGCTTGCGCTGGAATTTTGATTGTTTCACGATACGCTACTTGCGGTTGTCCAATGTTGGCTTCTACTTTAAATTCTCTTTTCATGCGATCCACAATAATATCCAAATGCAATTCGCCCATGCCAGCAATGATTGTCTGCGCGGTTTCTTCATCAGTGCGCACTTTGAAAGTTGGATCTTCCTCGGCTAGTTTTCGAAGGGCAAAACCCATTTTTTCTTGATCCGCTTTCGTCTTTGGTTCAATCGCAATGGAAATAACCGGCTCGGGAAAAGTGATGGATTCCAAAAGCAACGGATGATCAACATCACACAAAGTGTCACCAGTGGTGGTGTTTTTCATTCCGACCAAGGCTCCAATGCCTCCAGCTTGCAATTCTTCAATCTCTTCACGGTGATTGGAATGCATACGCAAGATGCGTCCGATTCTTTCTTTTTCACCTTTGCTGGAATTCAAAACATATGAACCCGCTTTAACTGATCCGGAATATACTCTAAAAAATGTCACTTGTCCGACAAATGGATCAGTCGCAACTTTGAAAGCTAAAGCGGCAAACGGCGCGTCATCTTTCGGCAAAACTTCCATGACTTTCTCTAAATCATCCACATCAGTCGCTTTGATTGCTGGCACATCCAACGGACTTGGCAGATAGTCAACGACGGCATCCAAAACCAGTTGCACGCCTTTATTGCGCAGAGCTGTTCCAGTCAAAACCGGATAAACTTTGCCGGCAATAACTTCGCGGCGCAAAGCCGCTTTCAATTCAAGCTCAGAAATTTCTTCACCGTTCAAATATTTTTCCGTCAACGCATCATCGTTTTCAGAAATTTTTTCTACCATTTTTTCTCGCCACTCCTTGGCCTTGTCCAAAAGTTCCGCGGGAATTTCTCCTTCAATAACTATCTCACCCATCTGACCGTCAAAAGTATAGGCCTTCATATTCATCAGATTGACCACGCCGGCAAAATCACCGCGCTCCCCGACCGGAATTTGAATCGCCACGGCATTCGGTGTCAGTCTTTCACCAATCGTGTTAAAAGAATAATAAAAATCAGCACCTTCCTTATCAATTTTGTTAATAAAACAAATGCGCGGTACATCATATTTGTCCGCTTGTCGCCAAACTGTTTCTGATTGTGGTTCCACACCCTCTTTGCCGTCAAAAACCACCACGCCGCCATCCAGCACACGAAGTGACCTTTCAACTTCCACCGTGAAATCCACATGTCCCGGAGTGTCGATAATATTAATCTGGTGATCTTTCCAATAACAAGTAGTCGCAGCCGAAGTGATGGTGATGCCGCGTTCTCTCTCCTGCTCCATCCAGTCCATCGTGGCCGCACCATCGTGCACCTCACCGATTTTGTGAGTGATGCCGGTATAAAACAAAACACGCTCGGTGGTGGTTGTTTTTCCCGCGTCAATGTGAGCGATGATTCCGATGTTTCTTAAGTGGTCGATTGAATGTTCTCGTGCCATTTGATTTTTAAATTTAAATACGACCAATAGGTCATATCAGTCTTATGATTAATTTTTATGCGAAATGTGCAAAGGCTTTGTTAGCATCAGCCATTCGATGAACATCTTCCCTTTTCTTCATAGCCGCTCCGGTTTTGTTAGAAGCGTCAATAAACTCATCAGCAAGTTTTTCGGCCATTGATTTACCTTTTTTTGAGCTGGCTGCTTTGTTAATCCAACGCATAGCCAAAGTCGTCCTGCGTTCACCCGCTACTGGGATTGGAACTTGATAGTTGGCACCGCCAACTCGACGGGATTTTAACTCAACCAATGGAGCTACATTTTTGATGGCCTGCTCGAAAGTGTTGAGTCCACCCTTCTTGGTCCGTTCATGGATGATATCAAAAGAATCATACATAATTCTCTCTGAAGTCGTTCGCTTGCCTTCTTTCATGATATAACCGACAAACTTTCCAATTAACAAATTTCCAAACTTAGCGTCTGGTTTGATATTTTTCTTAAAAATTCTTTTTCTTCTTGGCATATTCTAATTTTAATTCTAATTATATCCGAATTATATTCTAATTTTTTATTCAGGGATTCGGATTTAATTCGTTTTAATTCGAATCCTCATTCGTATAAGTTATTCTTTAGCCTTGGCAACCTTCGCGCCATATTTACTGCGGCCTTGTTTGCGATTAGCCACGCCAGCTGAGTCAAGCACGCCGCGGACAATATGATATCGTACGCCTGGAAGATCTTTCACTCTTCCCCCGCGAATCATGACAATTGAATGTTCTTGCAAGTTATGTCCGATTCCCGGAATGTAGGCCGTCACTTCCATGTCATTGGTCAATTTAACTCTGGCAATTTTTCGTAAAGCTGAGTTCGGTTTTTTCGGTGTCGTAGTACTGACCTTCAAACACACTCCGC
>CAZMNQ010000084.1:0-4512 GCA_964567695.1 uncultured Bdellovibrionales bacterium | reverse complement strand
ATAAAACTTACAACAAAAAATTCCGTTTGAACGGAATTTTTTTGTTGGTTAATATTAGTGCGCTCGGCAGGGCTCGAACCTGCAATCCCTTGTTCCGAAGACAAGTGCTCTATCCATTGAGCTACGAGCGCATATTTTAATTGAGAAGCTCAGATACTCCCTGCCTGCCGGCAGGCAGGTATCCACTGAGCTAAGGGCGCATTACTATTTGATTGTAAGAAATCTGCAGGGGGGCGGTCACAGGGAATCGAACCCTGATACTTGGTACCACAAACCAATGTTCTACCACTGAACTATGACCGCCACTCTGGAGACCTCTTGTTCCCAATACTTCTCTCGTGTTCACACTGAGCGAGTCCCGAGTACTCGGGACGGTTCGACAAGCTCACCGTAAGCAAACTCGGGGTACTTCTCCTTTTTTATCAAAACATCTCAGTTGCTTGTGTAAGCCCGTGTTTACACTGAGCGAGATTTTATGTAATAAAATCGAGTCGAAGTGTGCACCCACTAGGACTTGAACCTAGGACCATATCCTTAAGAGGGATCTGCTCTACCAACTGAGCTATGGGTGCGATTTTTCCAATAAATCAATCATAACCTATTATGGAAAAACTTTCAAGCCCTGTGACTCTGACTGCTAAAAATGCAATTTTAAATCCCGCCGACCTATGCTTCAGGTTGAAGCAATTTGGTGGCGGGATTTTGATAGGTACTTCCATTGTTTTCCTCCATTGTTAGGATGTGACATGTTGCTGTTGTTGCTGTTGCTTGGCAGGCACAAAGATGCCACCATAGAAAGTGCGGAGTCTTTGCGTGTATGCTTCCTGTCTGGATCTCCTTTCCTCGAGCTCTTCTGCGGAAAGAAGACCGCTGTGTCTGATCTCACTCGGAGAAAGCAAGCTGACGCTCATGATATTCACCTCCTCTTTTGGATTTTTTTGGGGAAGATTCCCCCTTAAATAACAACAGAAGACAACCCCCATAAGAGACTGTCTTCTGTTTTCAAGGAAAATCAACTTGATTAGTTCCCCCCTTGACTTGAATCCTGCCGCTCAGTAGCGACTGGATAAAATATTTAAATTTGTTTCTATTTCACACTACACCCTCATTATACTCCTTTTTCAATTTTTTGTCAAATGGAAATGACCGCAATTTTCCAATTAAGCCTTTTTAGGCTCAGATTGAACCTTGATTATTAAGACAATCGGTTTTTAAAATCTGCATAGTCAAACTTTTTAATAATTTTTATTTTATTCTGCTGGTCTATTATTGCAATGGATGGCAAATTAATGCCATTAAAAGTGTTATTTTTCACCATCGTATAGACGGCCATATTAAGAAAAACCAATTTTTGTCCGATTTTTAGCGGTTGCGGAAAAGCGTAATCACCGATAATATCTCCTGTCAGGCAGCCTGGTCCAGACAAGCGATAAATATTTCCTCCGGCACGCGCAGGCTTAGCACCTAATATCATTGGCAGATATGGCATTTCCAATACATCCGGCATATGTGTTGCTGCTGAAACATCCAAAATAGCCATGTTTCTATCGTTGCGAAAAATATCCACTACTTCCGCCACTAAAACACCGGCATTCAGACCCACTGCCTCACCTGGTTCCAAATAGACTTCCAAATGGGGATGCTGCCTTTTGAAAGCAATAATTAGTTTGCACAACAACAGCACATCATAATCGTTTCTGGTGATGTGATGTCCGCCTCCAAAATTAACCCACTTCATTTGCGGCAAAAACTCGCCAAACTTTTCTTCAAAAACTTTCAATGTCCGTTCTAGGGCATCCGCTCCTGATTGACAGAGATTATGAAAATGCATTCCCTCCACTCCTGCCAAATCAGCTTTTGCAAAATTATTTTTGGTCACGCCAAAACGGGAACTGGCACTGCTTGGGTCATACATATCCACGGCAACTTCACTATGTTCCACATTCACTCGGATGCCACAAGAAATTTTTTTGTTTGTCACAACAGTTTTTCTAAAACGCTGCCATTGAGAAAAAGAATTAAACACTAAGTGGTCTGCATATTTAAGATAGGCATTAATATTTTTCTCTGTATATGATGGAGAAAAAACATGTGTTTCTCCGCCAAACTCTTCGTGACCCAGGCGAGCTTCGTTAATAGAGCTTGCCTCTGATCCGGAAATATAGGTGCGCATAAGCGGAAAGACGCTAAACATAGCAAAGCTTTTCAATGCCAATAGGATCTTGCATCCGGTTTCTTCTTCTACTTTTTTGAGAATTTTAAAATTATTTTCTAAATTAGTCAGGGATATTACATAGCAAGGAGTTTCTAAATCAGCCCAATCATCACGCTGAAAACCAGCTTCATTTGCCCAAAATTCTACAAACACATCTTGTTTTGCAGTAGTCATTGAATTTCTATAACTTAATAATCCTTTTTGAGTGCTTCTGGCAAATCTTTTAATGTTTGGACGGACCATCCCAAGCCATTTTTAGCCAGTTCTTCCAAAAATATTTTAGAATCTAATAATTTATCTTCGGCGTTCTTCACGCCAGTGCCATGCCATTGGCCTTCCAACATTAATTTAGCACAAACTACTGCTGGAACGGCTGCCGTATAGCCTACGGCATTACCGCCCGTTTCTTTGAAAGCTTCCGCGTGGTCGCAGACATTATAAATATAGATAACTTTTTTCTTTCCGTCTTTTGTGCCGGAAATTATGTTGCCGATATTCGTTTTACCTATATAAGTTTTATTGAAATCCTCGGCTTTTGGTAACAACATTTTGAGAAAACGCACTGGTATCACTGCCGTGCCATTATAATCAATAGTATCAATACGCACTAGACCGACTTCATATAATATGCGCAAATAGGTCAGATAACTTTTGGAGAATGTCATCCAAAAACGCGCGCGTTTGAGTTCTGGGATGTGTGTTGGAATGGTTTCCAGTTCTTCGTGGTACATTAAATAGGGTGTAAAAACTCCAGTTTCCGGAAAATCAAAATCAAAAAATACCGCATCCTCATCGATTAGACGGCCTCGTTTCTGCCAAGCGCCATCCTTCCAAAATTTAATAGGCAAAATCAATTCTCGCAAATTCATCTCTGGATCGAAGTTAGGAGCAAATTTTATTTCTTCATTTTTTGATCCGCCATTGCAATCGAGAATATCAATCGTATCGATGCTGTCAAAAAGATAATCGCGAGCATAGGCTGAAAAAATATTTGTTACTCCTGGATCAAAACCAGCCCCGACTATGGCCAATAAATTTTTTTTCTGAAATTCTTCGTTTTTTGCCAATTGCAATTCATAGGAAAAGCCATATTTTTCCGGATCTTCATAGCAAGCAGTGTCGATATAATTTACATTATGTTCAAGACAAGCATCCATCACCACCAAATCATCATAAGTGCTGCCGAAATTTATTATTAATGCAGGTTGTATTTTTTTAATTAGTTCAGAAAAAAAGGCGTTGTCTCTAACATTTCCTGGATGGATTTGCAGATTGACTTTGCCATTGGTTTTTTCTTTAATTGAGTCGCGCACATTTTCACATTTTTTAATTGTACGACCCACCATGTGTATTTCAGAAAAAGTTTTTGGGTGTTGAGCCATTTTATGTAGGCCGACACTGCCTACATTGCCACAACCAATCACAAGCACTTTAGACATAGTTTATATGCAGTTAATTTGATTAATATTTGTGCGCTGGGCAGGAATCGGACCTGCGACCAATAGCTTAGAAGGCTACTGCTCTATCCACTGAGCTACCAGCGCGATATGTATTTAATTATGCTAGCAATAAAGGACTGAACAGTCAATGCTGGACAATGTTTTTTAGTGGCTTTCTAAATATTTTTTCCATTCCTTTTTAGACCAATCATCCGGTTTTTGCGTCAGGACTGATCCCGGATGAGGATATTTATTGGGAGAATCATAGTTGCTATTAAACACATCTTCACGAATAGAATTCCCATTAGCGTCGAACACTTTTTGGGTGAAGGTCGCCTTCATCGAGCCGTCTGAATTTCTTTCTGTGATTGTTGGTCCTATAACATTTATTTTTCGGCCGTCGCCGGTTCCAAAAAATCTGAAGATAAGCTCTGTTCCAATAATTTCTGTTTGAATCAGGATATGACTAGGCGTATTATTAAGGAAAGTTAAATCCGGTTTTGGTATATAAACAGTAGCATCCATACCTTGCGGATTATAGTATGAAACAGGATAGACATGGTTTCTGCGAGCTGTTATTTGAAGTCCGCTATAGATGGCGGCGCGAAAAGCCGTGGTGGAAACTTGGCAAATTCCGCCCCCGAACTCCGGCTCGGTTATATTATTTTTTATAACTAGTTCCGGCAAATAGCCATGTTCGCCGTCTACTTCGCCTAATGTTTTTACAAAAGAAAAATCTTCGCCTGGCTTGATAAGCACGCCATTGAAGCGTTTGGTGGCGACATTAATATTAAAAATTCTATTCTTGGGAGAACCGTGGAAATTGGAATGACCCTCACCAAGGAGTTCGGTGATTTT
>CAZMNQ010000083.1:0-4535 GCA_964567695.1 uncultured Bdellovibrionales bacterium | reverse complement strand
CATTTTATGAGTGAACCTCCTGCCACTTCTTCATCGAAGAAGATAGCTTTGAAGGAAATCAGAAGAAAGAAGTTTGCAGTACTGCCGTGTGCCCAGATCTCTCTTTGAGAGATCTGGGACTTTTTTATTTACAGACAACTTTTTAATACATAAATTTACCCATCCAAAATAAAAACTCTGACCTAAATCAGAGTTTTTCTTTTTTTACAGTCTATTTATTTTTTGAATTTCTTGGTTTGCAACATCTCAATTATCTTATCATATTCAGATATGTCCCGATTTTTTAAATCATTATCATAAGTCGCATCGCCCAAAACTTCATCGGCAATAGCATGCTCGGCAACATAAGCCCAGCGCTCGCCTTTCAATTTGATATTTTTTTAAATTTCAGTTTAAAAGATTTCTTAAATTTATTTTCAATATGATGCGCATACTCACGAGCAATCACTGATTTTAAAAATAATGTCGATTCGCCACACTTTCCTTTGTAATCACCTTTGTAGATATGGATTATGCCATTTTCATAAAAACCAAATCTTTTCGGATCAATTCCACTCTCAATAACAAGCATCGGTTTTTTCCACCAACCACCGTGCTGATTCTATTCATATAGGATTTAGCATATAGACGAACATCGCAAGCTTTCGTTGCCACAGGCAAAATTAAGAAAAAAACGGCCACAGCCAAGATCTTGAACAATTTAGACATACATTTTTTGAGTTAAAAATTAACTCCAAATCATATGCTAAATAAAATGTTTTATCAAGTAATAATCTTCAACAATCTTATACAATATAAGAAATAACTCTTATTTATTTTGCACTTCTTCATATGCTATAATTTTGTAGTAATAATTTAATATAAAAATTATAGAGGTCTCACCAATCAAGCCTTTGAATCCATGCGAGGCAATTCAGGGCCAGAGGGGGCATTAGCCAGAAAAGAAGCGGAAGAACAAAAAAAGAAGGTGTGTTATACAACGCCAATGAACTTAGAGCTATAGAGGCAGCCAAGGGAATAGCTGAAACAACTGATCATGAGCTTACTGCTTCTATCAAAAAATTACTCGGGCAAGAACCGGGGTTTTCAAATGGATTAAGCGAAGAAGCAATAAGCATGATTTCCAATAGAACCGGGTATGAAACACCTCTTATCAAGAAAGTATTTAAGGCTATCCAAGAAAAAACAAAAGAAGCTACCCACTAAAAAATCTATTTCCAATCATCATGATAAAAAGTTCTCCTGACGGAGAACTTTTTTTGAAAACCTGCCTGTCCGGTAGGCAGGGAATTTTTAATTTTCGATCGCCTTTCCGATTCCGATTTTTCCGCCACCGCCGAATTTCGTGCCAATTTCATTGGTACGCCGCCTAAAATTAGTTAAAATTTTCAATTTTAATTTCTTCGCACCTTTTGATAAAATTTTCTCTATAATCGGAAAAATCTGACGCTAGCTTACTTTTATATAATTCAAATGCGTGATTAAGGTCATAAACAAATCTTGGGTTATAAATTATAATTTGATAGGAACTTTGATTAATTTTTATAAATTCTAACCCGCATAATTTATCCGACACACAAGTATCGTACTTATCTTCCGAATCCACCCCTTTTATTTCATATGATATTTTAAAATCATTCTTTTTAAAATATGTTTCAACAAAATAGTCATGTACCATGCCACATTTAAGACAACTGTACGGTGATGCTATATGTTTGATATTATCGAAGACATTTTTGTATTCTGCGGACAAAAGATTTTCAAATACAAAATCAAATCTAGCCGTGCTATTCCCATTACATTTATAAAATGCCCCTAGTATTTCAATATAGTTAAAAATACCCATAGCCACTAAAAAGTTTGCTTGTGCCTTAGCAGTTGAATTACGTAGATCATTCACCATGAATTCCTGCATTTTTTCAAATTTTTTGTAATATTCTTGAAATTCCATAATCAACATTAAATTATTTATTGTTTTCAGCCCCTCCTTGTTCATTGCTGAGCCACATCTGCTTTATTTAGTTAATAAATTATTAATTACTGCCGTGACTATAGAAATTATTGTGGCGATAATTACCGTTTTAATATCACTTTTTATAAAATACCAAAATCTTTTATACCACGCAGAAATAACATATCTTCCTTTTTCCGACAATCTATAAAATGTTATTTTGAGCACCCCATTTGGATTATCAGGGGCTGAGTGTTGCATTTCCCTAGAAACCTCATCGATAAACTTTCTTGCAATTAATCCATGAATTTCTTTTTCTCTTTTTCCGCCTCCGATTGCATTAAAAAGATCCGCGGGACTAAACAGCCCCTTATTCTTATGCACTAGCATCTTCTGTAAAATTTCCAACTCAACTTTTTTCATTGTGAAATTCTTTTTCTAAGCACATTCATATAATTATAGAGTATGACATAATTAAGAAATGGTATTGGAAATAATAGCCATAATCCGATAAATTTATAGGAAGATTTTTTCGTAACTAGATATGCAAATTTTCCTGCTTTAACAATTACGATAACTCCTAAAATAATTTGAGTTATTTTGAAAACAAGTATAATTATTTCGGTTGTTTTAGGAGTGAATATTGAGAAAAACCAGACTACTACAAATAAAACTGTCAAAATAACCAAACTCTTAAAATAAATGTAAAAACTACTCCAATAATCTCCTATATTTAACTGAACTTCCTTTTCATTATTAATATTCTTCTCAGGATCAGTAGCCTTGTAGCTTGATGTTAATTCTACTGATATATTTTCCGAATTCATTCTATCCAAAACAACATACAAGAAGACTTTTTTTAATAAGCCAAAACAATGCTAATATAACAAGCAGTGAAACTAATGCTGGGGTTAAAAATTCTTCCATATTTCCTTTTGCTTCAGAATATCCAAAGAGTAACCATCCAGCACTAATTATTAAAAATGAAGCCACATAAACAACTACTAAAAAAACGATACCACCATTTAGAATTTAGAACCAACAATGCGCTTCCAGATTCTTTTTTCATCCATTCACCGCAATATTTGCATTTAACTGCATCGTCTTGAATTTCTTCTGCACAATAGGAACATTTTTTCATAACTTCAAAATTATTTTATTAACTCATCAACACTGATATCTAAAGCCTTAGAAATTTTTTTGAGTGTATCAAGCGTTGGATTTTGATTTTTGCCAGCTTCGATTTTGATAATTGTATCAGAGTTTTATTAATGGATGCGCGCTGGTGATTGTTTTCACCGCGACTCCATATTTTGCCTTGAAGGCTCGCGAAGCGACTTTTTTGTCTTTCCACTTGATTTCATAGGCGGAAATTTTTTCTCCCTCTTTCACAATCAAATCAACCTCCGAGCCGGTCCGCGAACGCCAAAAATAAAGATTTTTTGTTTGGCCAGTCAACATATTTTGCTTGGCGAATTCCGCCACTACCCAATTTTCCCAAAGATGCCCGATGTCCGATCGCAATGGGTTGGAAGAAAATTCATTCAAAATGGCATTTCGCACGCCGGTATCCCAAAAATATATTTTATGACTCTTGGAAATTTCTTTTCTTGGATTGGTGCTGAACGCCGGTAACCGGAAAATAACAAATGTCTGTTCCAGCAGATCCAAATAGCGCTCAACGGTCGCTCTGGCTATTCCCAGATTGGAAGCCAACTCGTTGGTTGATACTTCGGAACCGATCTGGTGCGCCAGCAAAGCCAAAAGTTTTTTGATCAATTCCGGAGTTTTTATCAGCCCCATCTGCAGAACATCCTTAAAAAGATAATCAGAAATTAGATTCAGAAGATATTGCTTTTTATCGCTTTCGAATAATATCTCCGGATAATTTCCAAAAACAAGGGACTGCATTAATGTTTCTGACATCTGATTAAGAAAATTAGTTTCCATTTCATTGTCGGTATAAACATCAGCGTGCCAGTCTTTGGAGCGCACGATTTCTCCGAATTGCAAAGGCGTAATAAATAATTTTTCATTTCTTCCAGTCAAGCTTTCTGCTGATTTATTCAGCAAATCAAGGCTGGATGATCCCAAAAGAATAATTTTTAAAGGAAGATTTGAATCATACCACCCCTTAACAATTGAGCCGATTTGAGGCAGCCGTTGCGCTTCATCAATGATTAAATATTCAGGATCGCCGAAACTTTGGATTGCTTCCTTAGGGGATAGCGAAGATGCGGAAATTATTTTTTGCTTGTCCAAGTCTATATCAAAATTCAAAAAGAAGCTTTTCCTTAAATTCAAGACATGTTTAACTAAAGTGGTTTTGCCCACTTGTCTTGCTCCAATAACAATAGTTATTTTTGGAGAGGCAAGATGAATATTAAGCTTTTTCTCCGCTTCTCTTGTTATATACATACCTCCATTATATACATAACCGAACATTTTGTCAAGTGTATATTGCAAAATGTAATATACTTAAGCAAGCTAATGGAAAATCGCGCTTTCAAAATCGCAATTTTCCGTTTTGAGTATATTTACGATTCCGCTCGAACCTATTTTATCAAAAATTCCTGAAAAAATC
>CAZMNQ010000082.1:0-4582 GCA_964567695.1 uncultured Bdellovibrionales bacterium | reverse complement strand
GATTTTTTTTATTTCTGAAAGACTATTGTTATTTTACTTTCTCGATGAATTTGGCAAAGATTGTCGGATTCTCCACGGCCATCTGAGACAAAACTTTTCTGTCGACATCTATTTTTTTGTCAGTCATTATTTTAATCAAGACGCTATATTTCATGCCCAGTTCACGCACCGCGGTGTTGAGGCGAGTGATCCACAGTCTGCGCATTGATCTTTTCTTAGCTCGGCGGTCACGATAGGCATAGGCGCCAGCCTTGATGACAGCTTGTTTGGCAGCTCTATAGAGAGAGCTTCTTTTCCAGCGATAGCCCTTGGCGTCTTCTAATAAATTTTTTCTTCTTTTTGAAGCGGTTACTCCGCGCTTAACTCGTGTCATATGGTTGGAAATTTTAAATTTGAAATGAATGAGTAAATTTTTAAAATTTAAACATTTTTTAATTTAAAATTGATTTAAAATTTGAAATTTATAATTTAAAATTTAGTTAACTTTATCGTCGGGCGCTTTTGCTAGGCAGGGCGCGAAGCATGTTTTGCTCATCAGCTTTGAAAAGTCTGACATCTTTGTTTTTGGCCATTCCTTCCACGCCGGTATCCTTGCGGTTGTAATGGTTGTGTCCGGTTGTTCGGCGCATGACTTTTCCGGTTCTGGTCAATCTGACTCTCTTGGCAGCAGCTTTCTTCGTTTTTAATTTTGGCATAATTGTCAGAACCACTGATTGTCACATGATTATACTGATGACATGTGATTGTGGTTAATTAATTTTTTTATTAAAGCATCATGTGGAATCATGTGCGTTCAGGTGATAATCAGTGGTTCTGATTATTCCGGTGTAATTACGATATTAAAACCTCCCGGATATCTTTTTATTTCTTGTTCAATCTTGAAGGGGATAGTTATCGTTTTCATAAAATTCCCAAGGTTTTTTCGAGCAAGGTCTTGATGCGCTTTTTCCCGGCCGCGCAAGAAAATTTCAATCTTCACTTTCTGGCCTTTTTTGAGAAACTTTTCAGCCATAGTTTGTTTAACTAACAAATCATGCACATCTGTTTTGAATCCAATGCGGATTCCTTTGGTATCAATCTTTTTCTGTTTATCCCGGTTTACTCGATCAATTTTGGATTGCTGGTATTGATATTTGCCATAGTCCATTATTTTACAGACGGGCGGTTTGGCAATCGGTGCGATTTCAACTAAATCGAGGTCTTGTTCGTGCGCCAGTTGCAATGCAGCAGAAGGTTCCATAACGCCAAGCTGGTTGCCTGCATCATCAATTACTCGGATTTGCGGAACCCTAATTTGCTCATTAATTCTTGTGAGCGGTCCTTTTCTAACAAAAGGCCGTTTAGTTGGTGTTCTTCTAATGACTTTGATATTAATTATTATTTGTGGTTTACCACGAGCGAATCTCAAACTTTATAAAAGATGAGTCGAGTGGAGATGGCGAGAATCCCTGCCTGCCGGCAGGCAGGGAACTCACAGGGAGTTCTGTGGAGATGATGGGAATTGAACCCATGTCCAAAATTATCTATCTAAAATAATCTACAAGCTTAGTTTGCTTAGTTGCTTCAATTGAAAAGTGATAAGCAGACGAAACCTTTTCAATCTATTCCTAATGTAGTTTTGCTAATTCGACTTAGAAAATATCGAAGTAACTATTCTAATAATAATGACACCGAGATCCGTCTATTAGAAATCGACGGTTCGATGACTACTGCTGTCCCAGAAAGGGATTACGCAGTAGCAACCGCAAAATTTGAAGTAAATGCTTGCGCAAATACTGATTTTGCTTTTGTTATGAAGTTTGCACTTATAACTTTGATACACATTTTTACCCCCACACCAATTCTTCCTTGTAAATATTCTGGTTTTTTGTGTAATCTGAATAAATAATAAAGAAAAATTGGTGTGGGGGTGTACGAGTGAATATCATTCTCGGCTTGCATATTTTGAATGTACAATCTGTCGAAACCAAACATCCCCAGGCGCAATGCCTATGGCATGCGAATTTTCAATTTCTAATTTTCAATTTTCAAATAATTTCTAATGACCAAATTTTAAAATTTAGAAATTGAAAATTCAATGAAAATTGAAAATTGTGAATTGAAAATTACTGAACTTAAATATTTCTCAGATTTTTCAAATTTCTTGATATTTGTTTGGCTACTTCTCTCTCGGTTATATTTGCTCGTTTATCATATTTCTTTTTTCCTTTGCCTAAGCCAAATTCAAGCTTCAGTAGTCGTTTCTTAGTATACACTCGAATGGGCACAAGTGTCAAGCCGGCAATTCTCACTTTGCCCGTTAAATGCTTGATTTCTGACTTGCGCAACAGAAGCTTTCTGGGCTGGGTCGGATCGTAGTTTTTTATCTCGCCCGCTTGCTTGTAGGGTGTGATGTGAGCATTGGTCAAAAACAGCTCTGTTCCGCGGACAGTCACAAAGCTTTCTTTGAGGCTGAGGTGTCCCAATCTGACCGATTTGACCTCCTGTCCGGTCAAAACCAAACCCGCCTCATATTTATCTGAGATTTCATAGTCAAAATTAGCGCGTTTGTTGAAAGTTAGTGTTGGCATATAAATATCATATAGCATATAGCCTAAAACATAAAGCCGGAGTAAGGTTATCCACAGGCAGAATTACTTTTTTGATTATTTATGATATAATAAAAATAGTGAAAGCTTGAAGTTAAAAATAGGTAAAAATAAAATGATCAAAAATAAAAAAATTCTTTTTGCGTTAATTATTCTTTTTTCTTTTGCTATCGTTGTTGGAAAAACTCAAGCAGGCATCCTAGATAATGTTACTGGTTGGTTGTGGGGTGGCAGTGATGATGGAGCTGGAAACAGCACCGGAGTTGGCTGGATTAGTATAAATAATACAAATATTGCAGGCAGCACAGTTTCTTATGGGGTGAATATTCCTGATTCAAGTTGTTCGGGAGCGGGATGTAATCTTTCCGGTTATGCATGGAGTGAAAATATTGGCTGGATAAGTTTTAATGCAGTCGATCTTGCTGGATGTCCAGACGGAAATTGTTTGGCGCAAAGAGTTGATAATAATATAGTCGGTTGGGCGCGTATCGTAGGAATAAAGACTGAAGGTGCTAATGCTGGTGGCTGGCAAGGCTGGATAAAATTAAGCGGAATCTCCCAAGACGGAAGTCCGTATGGTATTGTTATAAATAATAACGGAACAATTACAAAAGGATCGGCGACTTCCTATGTCTGGTCCAATGAATTGGGCTGGATTGATTTTTCTGGAGCTCTTATGAGTGCGGCACTTCCACCACCCACTTGTTCTCCAGGCGAAACATATACATATAATTGTTTCAATGGAGATGCTTGTGTTTGTGGTCCAGTTGCTACAACTAATCTATGGAGATGTATGAAAACAAATGTTGTTTGTGAAGACACAAGTCCAGCCCTTCAAGGTGATTGTATATCTAATGGGGTAACATCTTGTTCAGACACTCCTTGTCCAGCCTGCGCGGCATCCAATGGCGGTTGGAAAGAAGTCTCACCGAATTAATTTTTTTAAAATAAACTAATGAAAAAAAATATTGCCATTGTGATTTTGACAGCCTGGATTCTGGGAACAACCGGTTATGTAATTTATGATCTTTGGTCAGACTATCAAGTGCAAGGCATTGGAAAAGCATATAATGCGGGAATGGCGGACACAGTTGATCAATTGATTGCTGAAGTGGGAAAAACCAAATGCAGTCCTGTAGATGTTTCCGGCACTAAAGAAAAAATTCAGGTTGTTGATGCCCGCTGTCTGCCGGCAAGCAATGCGGATCAAACAAAGCAACCGGATGCCGGACAAATAAATAAAAAATAAATAAAAATATGGACGCTTCAAAAAAAATTATTAAATTCATCATTGCGATTATAATCGCCATTATTTTGACGGTGGGATTTTTGTATGTAAAATTAAAGCAAAATAAACCGGAAGTTATTAATGAAACTCCGGTCGTTTCTGAAAAACAAACAGAAGAACAGGTGATTGAAAATATGCCTAATCTCACTCAGGATAATCCGGCCGCTGCCGTTTCTGAAAAAACGCAAGATGTTTCGAAAAGTATGCCAGCATTAACAACTTCCAACGACGCTAAAACAGTTCAAAATACCACCAAGAATATATCTACATCAACAAAATCCGTCACAACGCAAGATGTTCCGAAAAATATGCCCATATTAACGAAATAATATTTTTTTAAATAAAATTAATAACACAAAAAAATGCTCAAAAAAATCAAAAACCTCTCCAAAGAAATTGGCACACTGTCTTTGGGACTAGCTCTGGCCCTCATAATTTTTATGGGACTCTCTGTTGCCAATGGTTGGTCTGAGCCAACTAAAACTGCTCCTGAGGACAATCTTGGCGCGCCGATTAACACTAGTGTTAATGTGCAAGATAAATCCGGACAGATGGGGTCAGTTGGTGGCGGAGCCTATGGCACAGGCGCGCTTAAGATTGGAATTCACACACTAAATTCCAATAATAATGGCTGGCTCTATTTAGGTGATCAATTCAATGGCATTTATGGTTCTCGTGGTTTAGCTGTGGACAATTCATGGACGAA
>CAZMNQ010000081.1:0-4588 GCA_964567695.1 uncultured Bdellovibrionales bacterium | reverse complement strand
GGTTACAGAAAAAATAGATTTTTCTTATCTTTCTCCAGCGCAAAGGGCTGAATCGATGTGGGCGGTATTTAATAATATCATGAAGACCGCGCACAAGCTTAGGTGGGAAAATCCTGAAGAAAAAGTAAGCGAAGATGAACTTAATGAATTAAGGATAGGCCTAGGGGCGATAAAAGGATTATACGAAGATGAAGAAGTCAAAAAAGTTTATTTGGACAATTACCAGCGGCACATACAAGAAAGTGAATCAATCAACGAAGACTTGGAAAAATTCAAATCATTAAAAAAGACAGTTTCAGGCGAAGAAGATTTGCTTGATGATTACGCGCGCCGGATTTTCGGTAGGCGCGGAAAAACAACTGAAATTGACAGGCTTTTGTTTAAGACATCAAAAAACAAACTTCACGAAAGTCGGGAAAAAATGAAAGAATTGCTTGACTCAAACGCTGAATTGCGTGCTTTGAATCAATATGAAAGCATAAAAAGTTATGCGGAGCAGTCCAGAAAAGAGGGCTATATGTGGCTGCCATCCAGACGGAAATTTTTTGAAGATTTTGAAGAAGCTGTAATTTTTGGACGGCCACTTTTGGTTTTTGGAGAATCAGGAACCGGCAAAACGGAACTTATAAAAGCGGCTTCCGTCAAACTCACAGGTCAGATAGCCGGAGAAACATCCGGAAAAAATACCCGGCTCCAGGATTTAATAGCCAAACCTGCTATTGTTGGAGACAATACCTTTTATAATTATGGTGAAATAGGCAGGGCGGCTACCGGAATGAAGACAACACTAGACGAGAAAAGGAGAGATGAGGGCAGGCTTGTTATTGACGATGAATTCAATTTGTTGCCTCAAGCGGAGCAAATCGAGCGAGTAGCTAGAATTGCATCTTGGAAGCCGGGAAGAAGAATTATGCTTCCACAAGTAAATGAGGAAGTGGAAATTGCTCCCAATTTTCTCTACTGCGCTTCAGTCAATCTGGCTTCAGAAAAATATGCAGGCGGCAGAAGCGATATCCCGTTGGAGGTTATGAGAAAATTTCATAAAACAGAGGTTGGTTTCTTTTCTCGTGAAGAAATTTATGATGCAATGCAAGCTTCACTTTTGGATGAAAATAATCGCATGCGTGCGGCCAAAGGAGAAATCGGCCCAGCCTTCGATGAAAAAGAGGAGTCGCGAACAGTGGTAAGAGATGGTCAAGAAGTAAAACAGAATGTCAGACTTTGGGAATTAAAAGAGCAAGAAGAAATAGACGGAAAAATCGCGATGGCGGGCGGATTTATATGGAGATTATCAGGCGTTATTAATGAATTAAACAAATCAATTGCGCATCAGGAAACTGTCTTAAAATCCAAGGGCGAAGGACAATACTTAAACAAAGTGCTAATGGATATTGGACGAATCACGGAATGGATGAAAAATTATGTAGTTTCCGAGGACAAGGTATCACTTGAGCAGTTTGTTGTGGAACAAATAAGAAATCAATTTTCTGAAATGGGCTCTTTTTCCAAAGAGGATCGCGATTTAACGAAGGAGTTTTTTGCTTATTATGGAATTGATTTGACGAGTGATGAAAAAAGGCTTGTTGGTGATTTTGAAATTATGACTCCGCGGGACATTGGTTTGCTTTCTCCGCGCGTGAAATATGAGAAAGTTGTCAGTGAAGAACCGATTATAACCGATGCCTATTTCATTACGGCGGAAGGAAAAAGAGTCGAATACAGAATTGAAAAATTTGGTTTGGGGGAAAAGGAGCGCGTACCTAGGCAAATATATACTGATACACGCCAAAATATAGTGGTTAAGTTTTTGGGAGTGAACAAAGAAACCGGCGGACCGGTTTATCAACCTTATAAAAAAGATGCCGGAGAAGTGGAAGCGCGCGAGGAATCTTTTTCTTCGGTGATAAAAACCAAATGGATAAATCCTGAAACGCACAGCGAGCAAGGGATAGAAGTCGATTTCGAAAAGAGTTTGAGTGAACAAAAATCTTTCTATAAGGACAAGCTGAATCTGGAAATCAATGAAGCAGAAGTGAAAGCTATTTGGAAGAAAAATTATGCCGAAATCCGGGCGGAGATGGAGAAATATGGATATGACTCGATTGTTATCATCCCGAATAATCTTCCAGAAGAGGAAACTCTCAACAGGAAGCTGATTGAAGACATGAAAGAAACCGTCGGCAGCAATAAGAAAAAAGTCAAAGCTACTTTTCAAGGAAACAATTTTACAAGCGGTGGGTCATTTGCCGGTGTCAGAAATTCTTATTCGTCGGAATATAGGATTGTTCTCACTCATTCCGTTCAAAGTCTAGAGGATCATCCTATTCTCAAAAATACACGCAATAAAAACATTATGGATGTCACTGGGTTGGCTAAGTCAGAGGTTAATCGCAGAATTGCAAGCGGAGAAAAATTGCCTGTAGATTGCGAAATAGAAATTGATGGTCAAACGATTAAAATTCAAGCTGAGGGTCAGTCATTGGAAGAATATATGGTTCAACAAGCATTGTTTTTCGAAAAAACCGGACAACACCTGGACAGCAAGAGCAACAGCTATGCTTGGCTTCTTAAATCTTTCTCCGGTTCCCGTGTGGTGCGCTCGCGCTGGAATCCTGATTCGCGGCGGTTGGGTGTCGGTGCCGGTGATTCTTCGGTTTTGTTTGGCAATCTTGGTCTCCGCCTCTCCCGTAGTTTCTCAAAATGATTTAGGTTTTGAGTTCTTTTGACTTTCTTGTATTATTTATTTTTTTTCAAAAAATTTGGGCTAGTACAATCATTATTTCTGCAAAGGCAAAAAGGTGGTTTGCCCAAAACGATTTTAAATACAAAAGACATTCGCTTGAGAGCGGATGGCACGATTTAAAGTTGCAAAATTGAGAAACTACAGTCTTTCTTTCGGGCGAATGGGTCGCCCTGATAAATCACGATAAGCGAAAGTGCAATGGATAAGGAGGGACCACAAGAGGCGGAGCTCCGGTTCCCGTGTTGTGAACTCGAACTGGAATCCTGATTCGCGGCAGTTGAATGTCAATGCCAATGATTCTTCGATTTTGTTTGACAATCTTGGTCTCCGCCTCTCCCGTAGTTTAGCGCTTACTTCCTGGGTGCTTCTTTTTTGTCCTTCTTTCCATATTCGACAAAATCGGATCTCAAATATTTGATCCAGCCACCCAGCATTTTACCTGCTTCATGAAGAAAATCTTCCACTTTCAGATATTGCGTTTCATTGATGAAATTGTTACCCAAAGCAAGTCGGAAAAGAATTTTCAAGACTTCAACTTTGGCATTAGCTTTTAACAGATATGCTTCCTTGAAATTTTTGGGTTGGGCGTTTCCGAAAACTGACAATTCAATTGCTTCCAAAATATTTCCTTCAATTTTTTCTCCCAAGCTGTAGCGCTCATGCTTGGGGAAAACTGAAATTGATTTGTGGGCATATTTGTAGAGTTCATAGAGTTTTTTAATCAGTGGAATCTCAATTGAGGTAAAATTTTTATTATTGTTCATATGAATATTGATTATAATGAATTAATAAGTATCGAGAATCTTTTTGAATCATGGAGGGCGTATCGGAAAGGCAAAAGCAGAAGAAGTGATGTAATGGAATTTGAAAGACATTTGGAAGATAATTTATTTTCTTTGCGCGATGAATTAAGAAGCGGCAATTATGCGCATGGCGAATATTTGTATTTCAGAATATCCGATCCGAAAAAACGGGATATTTACAAATCAACAGTTGGGGACAGGGTGGTTCATCAGGCTATGTATAAGTATCTTTGCGGCAAATATGAGCCTCAATTCAGCGAATATTCTTTTTCATCCCGCAAAGGAAAAGGAACTCACAAGGCAGTCAAAACGCTGAAAAAGCAGACTTCCGTGGCAAAGATAAGCAGAAAAAGATGCTGGGCGATGAAATGCGATGTCAGAAAATATTTTGAAAATATCGACCATAAAATTTTGCTGGCTATTTTGCGAAACAGAATTTCGGACGAAAACATTTTTAATTTGCTGAAAATTATTGTCGGAAGTTTTCATAAGGAAACAGCGAGGGGCGTTCCACTGGGCAATATAACCAGCCAAGTTTTTGCCAATATTTATCTCAATGAATTGGATAAATTTGCGGAAAATGAATTAAAATTAAAAGATTGCTATGTCAGATATAGCGATGATTTTATAATTGTCGGAGATAATAAAAAAGATTTATTTGATCAGGTGGAAAAAATCAGAAAATTTTTGAGCGAAAAACTGATGCTGGAATTGCCTCGGGAAAAAATAGCTTTTCGCAAATTAAGGTGGGGCATTGATTTTTGCGGATGCATCATTTTACCGAATGCTGTGCTTCTTCGAAATAAGACTAAAGGGAGGATGTTTGAAAAAATAAACGCCATTGCTCACAAAGCCAGTCTGGGAAAAATATCTAAAGGCGATCTCAGAAGAATTTTAGATTCTTACTTGGGATTGCTTTTGCATTACAATACGCATAAATTGAAAGGTAAAATAAAAAATAAATATTGCTGAACAGTGCCTATTATACCGAATTAGTTTAAACTGTTTTGCCTTGAAAGGAGCTAAGCTCCTGAAAAGTTAT
>CAZMNQ010000080.1:0-4870 GCA_964567695.1 uncultured Bdellovibrionales bacterium | reverse complement strand
ATAAGGAGAAAGTACATTTATGCCGCTGATTTTTCAAAAAATTAGCGGCTTTTTTATTTACAGCACTGATAATATTTGGTACAGTGTAAATAGAATAAGTACGATTATTATGAATATAAGCCAATTAAGTAAATTTTTAGTGAGAGCAAAAATTAACACTTATGCCTCGAGCGGTGAAGGTGGAGAAAATCTTCTTCCAGATGGAAATAAAGAATTTAGGTTTAAAGAAAAAGAATTCAGATATAGAGACAGATATTTCGGTTTTAATCCCTTTGTAGGTCAAGAGGTTGTTTTTCAAAACGGAAAAATCGTTTGGGGAATGAATTATTATGGCAGAGCAATTTCTAAAAGTATTCCTCCAAAGCAGATTTATCAATTTCTCCAAGAGGCCTTAAAAAAAATTCCTAAGGACGAGCCATTTAGAGGCCCTCGGAGATTTAAAAAAAATAATTTTCAATATCTTAACAAAATAAAAGGAACAGTAGAAAAATTTGAGGGAGAAGAAAAAATTTCTTACAAAGGAAAACTGGTATCTGTATTAGTTTATCGCGGGGGAATTATACTGGAAAAATAATTTTCCGTGATTTTAAATTCTAAAAACGAGCGGGCAAAAAATGGAGGGGTTTTAGGGGAGGAAATTTTTTGCCTGCGAGCCGATGGGTTTTCCTGCCCGCCGCCCACTGGGCGGCGGGCATTGGATTTTTCAGGAATTTCTGATAAAATGAGTTCGAGCGGAGTTGTATAAATACACCAAAACTGAAATGCGGGTTCGCCCCAGCATTTTTATCCCGCTTCGGGCACCAGAAAAAGAACTAACATGGAGCAAAAATACATAGGCATTCGGGCAATTAGCTCAGTTGGTTAGAGTATCTCGTTTACACCGAGAGGGTCGTAGGTTCGATCCCTACATTGCCCACAAAGATTAGTGCGGAATAAATTAAAGGGATAGAGGGTTCGCCCCCGCATGCGCGGGGCGTCCGGCGAATGCCGGACGAGTCCTATATTGTCCACAATTTATATTTTTTGAAAATTTATAAGCCGAAGTAGCTCCCCGTAAAATTCCGAGGCGGAATAACGGGGCAAGCAGCCCCGCCAAAGGCGAGCAGTGTCCGAGCGAAAGAAAATATTTAAAAATTATAAAAAATAGAAAGTTTTTTAATAATAAGCCGAAGTAGCTCAGCGGTAGAGCGAAGGACTGAAATTCGGTCCCTCTCGAAGAAATTCGAGATGAGAAAAATTGGGTGAATTCGGGAAAACCTTTAAAATGGCAATCCCGAGCCAAGTCTTGATGAGTTTAAGTATCAAGAAAGGCGTAGAGACTAGCAAGTGAGACTCAACAATAATCTTGCACCAGCGCCCAACTCCGTATCCCGAACATTTTGGAATGGAGAAGAGATAGTCCGATCCTTGAGGAAACTCAAGAAAAACACATTGGAAAATCCTTGCGTCGGCAGTTCAACTCTGCCCTTCGGCACCATTGCAAGAAAATTGAACCTATGATATTATGTCTATGTATCGTAGGTTCATTTTTTATGAGAAAAGAAAAAGACTTAGCCATTAAATTAAGAAAGACTGGTAAAAGCTACGGCCAAATCAGTAAACAGTTAACTGTGCCCAAAAGCACCTTAAGTTATTGGCTGTCTAATATGGAACTATCGGAAAAAAATAAAGAAAAGATATATTTGAGAGCCAAAAGAAAAAGCTGTGAAATTTTAATTAGAATAAACAAAAATCAAACGCACCTGGCTCTAGAAAGAGCAAAAAAAATAAGAAAAGAAGCGCAATTGGAAGTTTTTAAATTAGCTAAGAATAGGCTTTTTTTAGTAGGAGCTTCTCTTTATTGGGCAGAAGGCTACAAAAAAGGCGCGGCTGGAAGTAAATGGAAAGGAGTTGATTTTGCCAATTCTGATCCAGAACTGATAAAAATAATGATGGATTTTTTCAGAAAAATCTGCCAAGTTTCCGATGAAAAAATAAAGATGCAAATAATGCTTCATAGTAATAACAATATTTCCAAATCTATTGATTATTGGTCAGAATTAACCAAAATTAAAAAGGGGAATTTTATTAAAACATTTGTTTTCCCCAAAAAAATATCTCACAAGAAGAAAAAGATTGAAAATTTGACTCATGGAACTGTTCATATTAGGATAAATGATGTAAAATTGTTTTTTAGAATAATCGGTTGGATTGATGGTTTAAAATCAAATATATAGAGGGCGTGCCTGCGGTGTTTTCTAATGTTATGTAAAATAGGCGTGCACGCGACATTTGCCAGCGAAACGTTAAATAAGTACTTTCCAATTAAGGCTAATCTATATGGAAAGCGAAGTGCATCTTAGTTCGTTAGCAAATGTAGCGTGCGGGTGTCGTATAATGGTTATTACGTTAGGTTGCCAATCTAAAAACGGCGGTTCGATTCCGCTCACCCGCTCAAAAATAGCAATAGTTGTTTGTTGTGTTATAATTAGAATATGGACAAGGCAAGATTTCTAAAAGTATACGCCAATCTTCCCATTAAACTTCGTGAGGAGATTATTTTGGTAATTGATGACAATGGAGGCAAAAAACCCATCTCCTGGAATGTCGCTTATATTGAAATAGAAAATGAAACTGCTTTAGGAGAAAAAATATTGAACAAGATGATAAACTTGGAATTAATATAACTTTCAAAAAATGAAAGAGAATAAAAAGAAAAATAATTCCGACGAAAAAAAGAAAATAGATTCAGATATAAAGGATCTGGTAAAAATGAGATTGAGCGCTATTCCAAAAGGATTTAGCGTTTCTGTCGGTTCGCAGGGAAATTTTAAAGTGGAAGATCTGCTAAAACATATCGAAGATGAAGATGAAATCGGTAAAAGTATGGTGGAAATAGATATGGAATTCTTGCGCGATCTTAAAAACGGAAAACTATATGAGCAAATCGCTTTTGATAACTAGGCCGAATTATGAAATTACAACGCGGTATCTTTATGTCTGGAATAAAAAAGTTATAAAAGAGGCTACTGACAGGGGAATCGACATTTTGGATTTAGAAAGAGAAAAAGCAATAAAAAATGAGTTTATAGGCAGGATAAAAAAAGTTAATCCTGTTTTAATTTTGCTTAATGGCCATGGCGACAGCGACTGCGTGACAGGACATAATAATAAAGTGCTTGTTAAAGTCGGAGATAATGAAGAAATTTTTAAAGGTAAAATAGTCTACGCATTGGCTTGCAAATCCGCGTCCCACTTGGGTCCAAAAAGCGTAGAAGCGGGAGCAACTGCTTTTATCGGCTATCTGAAAGATTTTGTTTTTTTCAATGATGATAGCAAAATAGCGCGTCCAGAAAATGACAAAGTAGCCGGTCTATTTCTTGATCCGTCAAACAGACTTTCTATTTCCCTGGTCAAGGGTAATGATGTTTTCAACGCGAGCAAAAAATCCAAAAAACTGTTTGCTGAAAACATCAAAAAACTGCTAAACAGCGACAATGATTCCCGGGATTTTTCTTCATCATTTATTCCTTATTTAGTTTGGAATATGAAACATCAGGTTTGCTACGGCGATCAGGACGCTTGTTTCTAGGCTGGACTCAAAAAAATTTCCAAAGCGCTTGAAATTAACGTTGATGATTTAAATTAAATTAAGTAAAGAAAAAATATGGAAAATGAAATTAATCAAAAAAACAAAGGTGATATTAAAAATATAGTAGGTGGAATTATTATTTTAATCTTTTTTATTATAGCCATTTCAATTATTTTTGGTAGTTCAGATGATCAAAAAGTGACTGATACCAAAAAAAATATGCCTGACATGGAGAACAGAAATGAAAATAAGCAAGAAGATGTTAAAAAGGAAGAAGTGAGTGAAGTTGGAGAAAAAGATTTTTCGATTTACGATGAATTTTTTTCTTTGAGAGCTACTCAATTAAAAAGAGTAGATCAAGTCGTTAATAATTTATCAGTTAGTAGGCATCAAGAATTAATAAAGTCCGATAGTCCAGCGACAACAAAAGAATATGATACGGTGTGGGACGCGCAAATTAAGCTAGGCGATTTTGAAGAAAAATTAGATGAAAATAATCAATTGCATAAGATAATGACAGAAGCAGTCGATTTTTATAGCGATTCTATGGGTTCTTGTATGAGTTGGTTAATTTTATTGCCCTCATCATTAAAATTTAACGACTGGATTAATTTTAAACTATCAGATAATGCTGTTATTGAACAACTGTCGAAAGAATGTGGGCTGGTGGACAGGGAAAGCGGGGATCAAAAAACGGAAGAACTTCTGACTCTATTGAAAGAAAAAGGATACAAAAATAATATTTCATCGATCAATAATTCAAAAAAACAGGAGGCATCTGTTTCACAAACAAAATCATATAAACAAGTTTTTTCCTTTAGTGGCGATGGCGCAAAAAATTCAGAGCCATTTACAATAACCGGCAGTAAATTTAGAATAAAATATGATTGTGTAAAAACGACAATGACGCCTCTTTGCCAAGCTGTGTTGAGAAGCCCAAATGACGAATCTTTATATAAAGAAATTTTCAATACAGTTGGGGAAACTCAAAGTGAAACCGTTTTTTATGAAAAGGGTACTTTTTATATTGAGGCGACTGTCATGGGAGGAGAATTCGATATAATTGTCGAGGAATATAAATAAATCCGAAAGATAATAAAATTAGCTTAAAAATATGGCACAAGCTCAATATCAACAATACATTACAAACGAATTAACAAACGAGACAGTCTTGATAAAGTCAAACGACTATTTAACTTTCCAGTCAAAACTTGAAAAGAAAAAAGAGCAATGGCTTAGACAGAATGTCAAGTACCCATTTTCTTAGACACTCTCTCTACGATTAAAAATTGATTAGCG
>CAZMNQ010000079.1:0-4923 GCA_964567695.1 uncultured Bdellovibrionales bacterium | reverse complement strand
GGTCAGGACACTTGGTTCTCATCCAAGAGATCACGGGTTCGACTCCCGTTGGCGGTACCAGTATCAAACTTTCCGAAAATTTTGCGGTTTTTTCTGCGGCGATTTGCAAAAATCGCCAGTGTTTTTGCGGTGTGGCGCGCGCTTCGCGCGCGGACAGGATGAGGTTCGAGCCAAAGATTTCTTTGGCTACAACCTTTTTCGCAAAAAGGTTGGTCTCCCGTGCGATTTTAGGCAAGTTTTTTGCCTCTTTTATCCATTCCGACATCGGTTCGATCCAGCCAGTCTGCTTTTGTTCAAGACTCATTGTTTTTTCTTCCAGGGTTTTCTTTTCGCTCATTAGCTTCGCTTTTTCATTGCGATAAGTTTCCCGCTCAATATCTTGCTCAAGATAGCCGTCTAGCAATCTTTGCAGTTTTGTTTTGATGTCCGCAACTTTTTCATTTGTTTCTTGAACAAAAGCGGTAAAAGATTGGGCGGTTTCATTTTTATCTCTTTCCAACATTGAAAGCAGTTTGTCCGCCCAATCTTTTTTCAAAGAAAATTTTTGAAGAAGTTTTGAAATTTGTTTGTCCAGTTCTTCTTGGCGGATGTATGGTTCTTTGCAGTTGATTGTTCTGGATTTTCGGGAACAGCGATAATATGTATGGCCTTTTTGGATTTCCGCTGTTATGCCCATTCCGCAACTGCAACGAAGCAATCCGCCAAAGGCTTTGGGAACGCTGTTTTTTCTGTCTTGCGGTCGGCTTCGTTGTTTCAAAACTTCTTGCACTTGATCAAAAATTTTCTTTGAAACGACTGGCTGATGTTTGCCTTCATGGATTTCCCCCGCATATTTGAATAATCCCACATAGAAAGGGTTGGATAAAATGTAAGAAATTCTGTCTTTTTTCAGATGTTTTCCCTTTCGGGAAATAATATTATGCTGTGCCAAAAAGTTAGCGATGTCTTCCAGTCGGGAATCGTTTTGGGCGTAAAGTTCAAATGCTTTTCTTATTACACTGCCTCGTTTCTTGTCCACGACTACCGTTTTGTTGCGTGAATCATTCAAATATCCCACAGGCGCGCAACCCGGATATTCGCCGCGCCTAACTTTTTGGCGCAATCCTCTCTTGGTATTTTCCGAAAGGGAATCAATATAGTATTTGCTTTGCCCAAAAGCGATATTTAGCATAAATTTCCCTTGGGAAGTATTTTCAAACCAAAAGGTGGGAAATTTCAAAAAGGATAAATGCCCGCAATCCAAAAGGTAGATGATTTTGCCACCGTCCACGGAATTGCGCGCCAAGCGGTCTGGATTCCAGCTTAGGATGCTCGAAGCTTCGCCTTGCTCGATTCTAGCAATCATGGAATTGAATATCGGACGGCCTGGAATTTTAGCTGATTGCTTTTCAATCAATTCTTCCACAATTTCCAATTTTTCCAGTTTTGCAAAGGCGCGCAATTCCGTGATCTGGTCTTCAATAGAACGCACTTGTTTATCTTCCACATCCGTGGACTTGCGGGCATACAAAAAGAATTTTTGCTCCATATTTTTTTCGTTAAAACTTAAAAGGCCGCCCTGGTGCTGTCAATTCAAGAGAAAATCTCAAAAATCGATTCCAAGACGGCCATTAAAAAAGATTTTCTCCTTATTGAATTGACAGCACTATTATCTTATCACGATTTAGCTAAAAGCAAAAATTCTTTTTAGGGCAAAGCAGAAAAAAGACAAAATTTCTTTTAAAATCGTACGGGAGACGAACCTCATTTTGTCCGCGCGCGAAGCGCGCACAATACCGCAAAAACAATGGCGATTTTTGCAAATCGCCAAAGAAAAAACCGCAACAATTTCGGAAAGTTTGATTCTTGTGCGGATTTACAACCAAGCTCGAACTTTTTTCCAAAATTCGGTTTAGCCTGCCTGCCGGCAGGCAGGCCTCCGCCCCGCTTCCGCCCGCAAATTTTGAAGAAATTTGCGTTCCAAAACAGAAAAATTTCCCTTTCATTTAGAAAAAAATCGGGCGCGCGCAAAAACAAAAAAAGTGTGGGAAAATTTTTCAATTTTGGAGTTCCGAGAATTCGGAACAGCGGAAAGCGGGGCTAGCTATTTTTATTTTTCTCTCTTTATATTCTTAGCCGTCCTTGACCCAAAACCCACCCATTCGCGGACGGCAAGATGGAACTCCCTTAGAACGAAATTTATTTTTGCTTATTTGATTTTATGTTAAAATGAATCTATGGATAAAGCCTATCAAATTGCAAACAATGATTTGTATGCTTGTTTTGAAGATAATGGCATTGTCGCAAGTGTTGACCATTTCAACGATTTTTGGTCACGAGATGCTTTTTATGCATCGTGGGGCCTTTTGGAAATGGGAGAATTTGAAAGAGTCAAATCCAATCTGAATTTATTCATCAAATATCAAAAAGAGGATGGCCAAATTTGTAGAAGAATTGACCGTTTTTTCGTAGCTTTCAATTATTTAGGTGTTAAAATAAAAAGAACATCTTTAAAACCCAAATACAAAGGAGCCTATATTTATCCAGCCTTAGACCCAAATATTCTCTTTATCATTGTTTGTCATAGGTATATCAAAAAAACAAACAACATTAATTTTTTAAATAAAAATTTTGATGCAATATACAATGCAGTTAAATGGCTTCAGAAATATGAAAAGGAATTATTATTAAACGAAGGCATCTTTGCAAACTGGGCAGATGTTATTGTTAAAACAGGAGCCGTTCTTTATACAAATGTTTTGTATACAGAAGCCTTAAAAAGTTTTTCCGAAATTTGCAATTTATTGAACAAGCCAGAGTTAACTAAAATCTATGTAAAAAAATACCAATTGCTGAAAGAAGAAATAAACGAAGAATTTTGGAATGGTAATTATTATATTGATTGGATTAGCAAAAACAAAAAACATGATTATTTTTCCACAGACGGAAATGTTTTAGCGATGCTTTTTGAAATTTCTGACCAGCAGCAAAACAAGCAGATTATAAAAAATATTGAAAAGTTTGGACTAGATAAAATTCCATTGAAAACTAATTATCCGAATTATCCTTGGTGGAGAGTGGCATTGAGAATGTATTTAATTGGAACACCTGGTTATCAAAATAATTTTGCCAGTTGGCTTTGGCTTGGTTGCATATATGCCGTAGCTCTTGATAAAAATGGCGACAGAGAAAGGGCCGACTGTATTTATGAGAAGATATCTTCCAAAATAGAAGAATATGGCACGGTATATGAAATTTATAAACCTGATGGTTCGCCATACAGAGGATGGTTTTGGAAAAGTGCCACTTCATTTGCCTGGAGTTCAGGACTGTATCTGTGGATGCATAAAAAATTAAATCATTAAAGGTTTATTTTCGTTATTTTGCTACAAATTTTATTTGACTAAGCCGTATTTATATGCTAGAAATTAAGGTCTAGCTTTTTGACAATTTAGTGGCTTTAGGGCTTTCTTGTGATATAATCCAATCAGAAATAATAGGAGGTAATCGCTATGAAATTTGAAAAACCAAAATTTGAAGAACTGAAACCAGGCGAAAAACGGGGGGCATTGTTTTCTGATGCTCATATGTATGAATCGGAAGACCCTCTGCATCGTAATTTAGAGGGAAAGAAGACGACAGGCGAAAGGATAATCGCTAATGCCATCAAGGAAGGAGAGAAGCGCTTTGTATTAACACTGGAAGAGGCGGAAAGAATTGGCAATGTGGATTTTCTCTTTTTCGGTGGAGATATGGTGACTGGCTACGGAGAAAGAGGACCTATCGGTCCTGACTCGCCAGAGCATATCTCAAAATTCAAACAGGCTCTGGACGAACATTTCCCAAAATTGCCCAAGCGGTATATGGCTGGCGGACACGAAGTTGGTTATGTTCTTCCTCTCTCTACTGACCCCGAAGGCGGACCTAGTGAAAAGAGTATCCAAATGTTTGAGGAAAATTTTAATCAGCTCTTTTACACTTTTTCTGAGGGCAGATACAAGTTCGTGGTATTAAGTTCGGACTTGGAATTGCTCAAAGGTGGAACTGACGAACTGATGAAGCGGAAAAAACTTCAGGGCGAGTTTTACAAAGACGAAATAACATATACCCAACCTGAACAGAAAGTTGTTCTGATGCTTCACGACCCTGATGCTTTGGCTCCGATGTTTTCTTTTCTCGGAAAAAATTTGGATAAAATTGAAAAAACTTTCTCTGGGCATCAACACGCTCAGTGGGTCAACAAGATTTATCCAAATCTCTGCTCAATGGCATCTTCTCGTGTGCTGGAATTGCCCTTGAAACCATTGTTCAACAAGTTTTTTCCTGGCAAAGCGGATGCGGTCTGGGATTATTTCCGTCAAAACAAGGACAACGCTCAAATCTGGAATTCAGTAAAACTTTCCATCATTCCTGCTCCAGGCGGAATGCTCGGAATTGGCGGAGGATTTCTCATCGCCGACTTGAAAGAAAATGGCATTGAGGTGAAGAAAATTAAAACGCCGAAACTGGAAAGCTGAAAGGATTTCCAGCGGGGACAGGCTCAAAGTCTGTCCCTTTTAATTTGCCAAATCCCCAAAAGGGAGTTATATTTGTTTAAGCGTGTGCGCACGGGTCTGGGTGGGGCAAACACGCTTTCCTTTTATATATATCAAGCCGTAGCCCCGCTTTCCGCTGTTCCGAATTCTCGGAACTCCAAAATCTGAAAAATTTTCCCACACTTTTTTTGTTTTTGCGCGCGCCCGATTTTTTTCTAAATGAAAGGGAAATTTTTCTGTTTTGGAACGCAAATTTCTTCAAAATTTGCGGGCGGAAGCGGGGCGGAGGCCTGCCTGCCGGCAGGCAGGCTAAACCGAATTTTGGAAAAAAGTTCGAGCTTGGTTGTAAATCCGCACATAATTTTATTCTCCTTTTCAAGGAGAATAAAATTTATTGCAGGAAAGAAAA
>CAZMNQ010000078.1:0-4980 GCA_964567695.1 uncultured Bdellovibrionales bacterium | reverse complement strand
CTAATGGGAATTGACAAGGGGGAGGGGCGCTGGTATACTATCTAGGTATAAAAACACATACTTTTTGGGCCTATTCCTGTCCTGAATATTCAGGATTAAAGGGCTAATTTAAACCCCGTAAAGTCCTAAAAGACCACGGGGTAAACGAAAAGTAGCGGTCAGCCGTAGGCTGAATAATAAATTAAGGAGAATAAAACAATGACAGAAGAAAAAAAGGCTGCTCTCGAGCAGACCCCTGCCGGAAATGCAATCGTTGCAGGCGGGGAAGTAGAAAAGGCCCTACCGAAAGTTAGCGATGATTATTTCGCTGATTTTGATTTTGCCAAGCTGACGATCGATATGAATTCTATGCTCAAGGCGGGAGTTCATTTCGGACATCAGAAATCAAGAAGAAATCCAAAAATGGATGAATATATTTTTGGTACAAGAAATGGCATAAACATCATTGATTTGCAAAAAACAGTTGCTAAATTGGAAGACGCACTCAAGTTTATTGAGAAGATTACTTCCGAAGGACAAGAAATTCTTTTTGTCGGGACAAAGAAACAAACGAAGAAACTGATTGAATCGGCTGCAAAAAAATGCGGAGTTTCATTTGTTATCGATCGCTGGTTGGGTGGAACTTTCACAAATTTCAGCGCCATCTCTAGTCGAACAAAATTTTTGCGCAATGGAGAAGAAAAAATGAAGAGAGGTGAATATGACAAATATACGAAATTTGAACAAATGAAAATAGCAGAAGAGTTGGAGCGATTGGAAAGAAGAATGGGCGGTATTAAAAATATGACAAAATTGCCATCCGCAATTTTTGTGACCGGAGTTATTGAAGATGATTTGGCTATCAAAGAGGCAATGAAAAGAAACATTCCGATCATTGCGCTAGTGGATACTAATGTCAATCCCAGCAATATCGATTATCCAATCCCAGCCAATGAAGATGCTGTTTCCTCATTGCGTTTGATGATTGCCTATGTCGCCAAAGCGGTTTTGGCCGGCAAGGAAAAAGCGCAAGCCATTTCTAATTCAGCTGCAGCGGCATCTGTTGCAAAAATAGAAAAATAGCATGCGAAAAGCCTGCCTACCGGCAGGCAGGCGCATTATGAAAGCGCCCATTCGAATAAAAAATAATAATTTGTAGATTCGTATTACATTCGTAGTTTCGAATCGGTATAAAAATTATGTTAGAACAAATAAAAAAATTACGCGAATTAACCGGTGCTGGAATCGTCGAAGTTAAAAAGGCTTTGGACGAAGCGGCAGGTGATGATAAGAAGGCGATTGAAATTTTGCGAAAGCGAGGTCAAGAAAAAGCTATGAAAAAATCCGATCGTGTTGCGGGCGAAGGTGTGGTGGTATCATACATTCATTCCAATGGCCGAGTTGGCGCAATGGTGAAGCTTCTGTGTGAAACAGATTTTGTTGGTAGAAATGAAGAATTCAAAGCTTTAGCTCAAGACATTGCAATGCACATCACGGCGGCCAATCCAACATATTTGAAGCCGGAAGAAGTTCCCGCTGAAATTGTGGCCAAAGAAAGAGAAATTTGGACGGCGCAATTGGCAGAAGAAAAAAAGCCGGAAGATATTATGAATAAAATTTTGGAAGGCAAAGAAAAGAAATTTCGAGAAGAAAATTCTTTGTTGACCCAACCATTCATAAAAAATCCTGATCAGACCGTAGGTGAATTGATAATTGAAAAGATAAGTAAAATAGGGGAAAATATTCAGGTTGGAGAATTCTCACGCCTTGAATTATAAATAAATGCGAAAAGTTCTAGTCAGCTTATATTCCTGGGAAAATCCCAAATTATATTCAAGCGATGCCGAATTGGCAAAGGGCGACAAGGTCGTCGTGGCTTCGGAATATTCTAATGAGATTGGAATCGTGGAAGATGCGGATGTTGATACGGCAGAAAATCCAAAGGATAAGATTTTGCGGGTTGCCACTCAAAGAGACCGGGAAGTTTTTTCCAAATACGAAGGGCAAAAGCAGGGATATCTGGATATCTGTCACAAGGAAATAAAAGAATTTGGCTTGGAGATGAAATTGATTGACGCACTGGTCAGTCTGGATGGCAAACAAATTGTGTTTGCGTTCACGGCGGATGGCCGGATAGATTTTCGGGAATTGGTGAAAAAATTGTCTGCACAATTCAAAAAATCCATTCGCATGCAGCAAGTTGGATCTCGCGATGAAGCTAGAAAATTGGGTGGGTATGGAATTTGCGGCCGGGAACTGTGCTGCGTCAGAAACAATGGCAATATGCAGAGCATCACAACTGATATGGCCAGAGTCCAGCAAATTGCTCATCGAGGCACGGATCGAATTTCCGGACTGTGTGGAAGATTGATGTGTTGTCTAGCCTATGAAGCACAACAATATCGAGAGATGCTGGTGGGCATGCCAGAATTGCATAGTACAGTTAAGACAACCGAAGGCAAAGGATTTGTAATTGAGGTGAATGCCATTACGCAGGACATAAAAGTGAAGCTGGAAACCGGTAAATATATATCAGTAAAAAAGGAAGACATAAAGTCTTCTTAATAAAATAACTCATGCTTTCGCACTCATCTTCATATCATCTTTGTTTAAAAAATTCCTCAAAGTATAACGATACATTTTCAGAATTTTTAAAACAAATCTGACGCAAATATGAGCACGAACTGCACAAGTTATTTTATTAAAAGACTTTTAAGTAATTTATGTTGTATTCTATTATACCGCCAATATTAATAGTTTTGAGTCTCGCTGGGATTATAATATTTTTCATGAAAAAATCCCCACAGATTGCAATTCTAAGCGACGAGGATAATCTAGAAAGAGAAAATGATTTGATTGAAGCTGGATTTTTTCGCAGACTTGGTTATAGCATAAAAAATATCGGTTGGAGCAGTATCGGGCATTCATTTTTGGCCATCTCAGACAAGATTACCCGCCGAGCTAGAATAGTGTTTTTGAAACTTGAAAGTAAATCTAAGAATTTGAATGATTCGATTAGAAATAAAAGAAATGAAAACAAGCTGAAAAATAGAAATGTCAGTAACGCTAGCAAGATAAATATGGAAGAAGATGCTATAATAGAAAAGTTAAATAACTATCAGCCGGAAAAGAAAAAAAATTATTTAGCTGAATCGAAAAAGGCTGCTTTTCAAGATCGAACCAAGAATAAAAAAGAAAAAGACGCCGCCTTCGCCAAGGCTCCGGTGGCCATGGAGGAAAAAATAATCCGGCCAACGGTTAGCGACAGAGTCACTACGCCAAAGGCTAAGGCTGAAATGAAAGACAGGCTGGAAGGCCTTTTGATTGAAAGAATTGCGGCCAATCCCAAGGACATTGAGGCCTATGAAAGACTGGGGGAATATTATATGGAAATTGACAGTGTGCAGGACGCCAAGGAATGTTTCAAGCAGGTTTTGAAACTCGATCCGAAAAATAGCAATGTGAAATATCGTATGCGAAGATTGGAATCGATGTTGCGCAAGAGATAGGTAATCGTTTGATTTTAGAGAGTGCCTGGATAGCTCAGCTGGTAGAGCACATCCTTGGTAGGGATGAGGTCACCGGTTCGATTCCGGTTTCAGGCTCAGGACTTAGTCAAAGAGAAAGATTCTAGAACTATTGCATTTTTTTCTATGTTCTTATATAATTTAGATATATGGCTACTATTGATAAAAATTCAATTAGAAAGGTCAGAGATTTGTATTGCAATAAGCAATTCAGTGTTAATGATGTAGCAAATAAGTTGGGAGTGTCAATTGACGCGGTGTTTTATTGCATGAGAAAAAATGGTATAGTGCGTAGAAAAAATAATGAAACAAATGCCATAAAATACAATAAAGCAAAACCCTCCTTTAAATTAAAAAAAATAAATTCTGAAAAATTAAGAATTTTAAAGGTGATTGGAGTGATGTTATATTGGGGGGAAGGCGGTAAGGCAGATACGACGAGTGGCATTGATTTTGCGAACAGTGATAGTGATATGATAATTATGTTTTTGAAATTTTTAAGGCGAATATGCGGTATAGACGAAAAGAGATTAAGGGTGTATGCTTATTTCTATTCCAATCAAGATGCTAATAAAAACATAAACTATTGGAGTAGGCTAACTAAAATATCCAAGAAGCAATTTACTAAGCCATATGTTCGCAAAGACTTCAGAGAGGATAAAAAAGATAAAATGCCTTATGGTTTGATTCATATAAGATATAGCGATAAGAAGTTGTTTAATTTAGTGAAAAATTGGATAAACGAATATAAAAATATATAATGGGTGCGTCGTATAGCGGCAATTACATTGGTCTGTAAAATCAACGCCTCCGGGCTACGCAGGTTCGAGTCCTGCCGCACCCACCGGATAATTCAATATGGAAATCGCCGAAGTAGCTCAATGGTAGAGCATCCGCTTTGTAAGCGGCTGGTTGAGGGTTCAATTCCTTTCTTCGGCTCAAGCGAAATTTAATAAGTAAAACAATTTATAATAATACTATGGCAAAAAAAGGAAACGACAATCTGGCAAAAATGAAATGCGAAGTTTGCAAGACGACTAACTATTTCACAACCAGAAACAAGAAGATGTTGAAAGAAAAGTTGGAAATGAAAAAGCATTGCAAAAAGTGCAAAGTGCACACAACGCATAAAGAAGCGAAATAAAGTGTTAAAATTTCTAATTTCTAGTACCTAATTTCTAAACAATCTCCAATTTCAAATGTCAAAAATTTTTTGTTTTGAATTTTGGATTTGATTATTATTTAGGATTTGGATTTTAGGATTTAGGATTTTAATATTTGCGGGATTCGTACAGTGGTAGTACACCGGTCTCCAAAACCGACGACGTAGGTTCGATTCCTACATCCCGTGCATAGATAAAACAAGGCTGTAGCAAGCCTTGTTTTTGTATAGAGAAATGAGCCTTCGAACTTTTCTTGACTTTTTGTTTTGTCTATGCTTAAATATACTATTCTTTAATAATTTAATGAGATT
>CAZMNQ010000077.1:0-5000 GCA_964567695.1 uncultured Bdellovibrionales bacterium | reverse complement strand
TCAGGCAATTGGCCATCCAATTGTCGGAGACAAAAAGTACACTTTCAAGAAATACCTGCCTCGCCGGCGGGCGGGTAAAAAAATCGAGGCTCCCAGAATGTTTTTGCATGCTGAATCACTTTCTTTTTTAGGCCCGGATGGCAAGAAATTTTTTTTCAAAAGTGATCTGCTTGAAGAATTCAAGACTTATCTGAAACAATAGTTTCGAAATGAAAAATCCCCCGCGCCTATGGGGGAATTTTTTCAGTGAGCACATTTACAACTGCGCTCGAACCTTTTTCCAAAAAAATCTTTGAGCTTTTACGCTTCGCCTGCTTCCGCACCAGCCTGCGGCTGGTTTCCAAAACCGAAAAATTTTCCAGCTCCTTTTAAGAAAAAACGGGCGCGCGGGATTTTGAAAAAATTGAAAGGAAAATTTTGCGGTTTTGGACTTCGCTGAAAAGCGAAGGCGGAAACGGCGCGGTATAAATGGGTAGGTTGTGCTTGACCCATACCCACCCATTCGCGCACAACACTTCACTCCCTGACTATTGTGAATTTACTGAATCTTTAATCTTTTTTGCAAGAGTTTGGCTATAACTCATATTCTTCCCGTCGATAACCTCATCTTTACCAGTGCTTTTTTGATCTAAATCATCGCCGAAAAAACTTTCCGCCGTTTGCATAGCTAATTTAGCATCAGTTTCTGAACTTCCATGCATAACTATTTGATCATTTAATCGAACTCCTTGATTTGCCATATCTTGAAAAATTTTAATATCACCATTGTATCCAGCATCTTTTAATTTTTTCATAAAAGATGTAAATTTATCAGGTGTTAACGTATTCAAATCTTTGAGAGATATGTATGATTTATGTGTTTCATCTGATTCTCCTCCAGCCCCCTTATTAATTCCAAAAAAAAGCCAAGAGGTTTTCTCTGCCGTTCCTGAACGAACTCTCACTCCTTCACTAATGTTTCTATTTTGTTCCCCAGCCTTTGTTTTGATTTCAAAACAAAATTTGTTAAATGCTTTATCTGCTTCTTCGCTAATTCCTGCCCTTAATTCTTGCCCACATTTTTTCCATTCTTCATTAGAGGTTAGTATTCTATACTGAGGCGCAAACCGCAACTGGTCATCGTCAATAGCTAAAGAGTTCTTAATTGCAAATTGTGCGTATTCCTCTCTGCTAAGATTTGTCAAATCAACTCCTTGTTGTTTCGCAGTTTTCGCAAGCTCATAACTCGCCTGCCAACCAGACAGTTTTTTTCTTTCTTCGACACTTAAATCAGGTCTCTTTGTTTCTTGGGTATTACTAGGCATCTCAATTTTTTTTTCGGCTCCTTGTCGTTTTTTTATTTCCTCAATAGTTGCAGTAATATTAGCGGCATCATCCTCATGCCCGTGCGCTTTCATCGCCATTGCTTTTCTCTGTTCTAATTCTTCCAGCGCAAGTTCGGCGGGTTCATTGAAATATTTTGTTAAAAGTGAAGGCTCTTTTTTCTGCGTTTGGATTCCCAATTGTTCTCTAATTTTATCCGCTTTCGCCCGATCCCTTTGCGTATGCCCATGCTCCTGAATAGCTAGAGGCAAGCGATGCAAGATTCTTGCATATGTTTCATTGGTTTTGTCATCAAGGCCAAATTTCACCGGCTGATCCGGATTAGCGGCTTTTTGCTGTTTATATAGTGTTTCCATTTGCGAAAGAACTTGTGTTTCTTCCGGCGTAAGTATCCCATCGGGTATTCTTGATTTTCCGCTAAAATGAGCCGCAACCATTTGCGAGGCTTGATCTCTTTCTTGTTGCGCTTTTAGCTGTTCCGGAGTTGGTTTTTGATCTTCTTTTTTTATTTCGGCTTGCGCCATTTTTTCCTGATGCTGCTGATTTTGCGCCGCAGTAAATTCCGGATTCGCCGCGCGATATTCTTCCGTTGTTTCATCTGTTCTCTGCGCGCGAGGAGCTTGAAAAACGTCTTCGGGAGTTTTTGGTTGTTTTTGTCCTTCAAAATTCATATGATTATATTTTTTCGTTTATGCGAAATTTGTTAAGTAAAAAATCTGCAAAATATCTCATTTCTCGCTGATATTTAAGCAATCTTTTGTGATGAGAAATTTTTTCACTTTCCGAAATATTTTCATCAACCATCTTGTAATCCGCTCCGCCGTTGTGTATTCGAAACATGTCAGTAAATTCTTCTATTTGGAGCTTTGTGTCTTCATTATACCCGCCTTCTCGGATTTTATAAAATTCATCTAATAATTCCTTTGCTCTTTGAAGCAATTCCTCATTTTTCCTTTTCCATTCTTGATATTCAGGCGTTTCTTCTTGCTGAGACATTTCCTTTATTGCCTCCCAGTAAGGCTCGGGATTTTTTTCCATATCCTTCAGATCTTCTATGGATAATCCGTATTTTTGCGCCACTTTTTGAAAAATAGCATTCTCGTTTGGAAATCTTTCTTTTGGTCGATCTGCCAACTCAATCTGAACCCACGGCGAACCGAAACCTTCCATTCTTTTCCCATCTATTATTTCACCACAATGACCGTGGCAAGATTGCGTAGTGGGAAAGCCTGCTAGATTAAGAGCAACAATCGTGTTTTTTATTTCTTCGTCAATTCCCTTGCCTTCCACATCCGCAAATTGATCTATTTCTTTGCGTTTTTGCTCGATGACTGCTTCCTTTTGCTCCGCTCCCACGCTGTTTTCAGTATTTATTTTTTTAACAATGATTCTGCCGTATGTTTCTTGAATTGCATCTTCCGCAAGAGAAGAGGGTAATTTTCTAACTTCCTGAATTGTGATTTCCAAATTTTTATTTTTTCTCAATTCCGCCAATTTTTTCTCTATTTCTTCTACTAAAGGCCTTCGAGACTGCTCGCACTCATTCAAATATATCGGATAGAGCCTCGCTTCGCCTCCTGGCTTTAAAACACGGATGATTTCGTCAAATGAATTTTGCACGCTCGATCTCATTTCTTCGCCTTTTTCGCTGTCAAAACCAGGCATAGCGTTTTCAGCCAAAACTAAGTCCATTGACTGGTCTTTAAAGGGCATATTTTCCATTACGGCCTTGACTGTTTTGGAATCAATCTCTTTTTTTTCTTTTTCTCCTATTATAGCTGTAATTTCTTTTTCTTCTTCTGGATATGTTTCTCCAATTCTCGGCTTGAGCGAATAGATCTCTCTGTTGATTCCGGTTCGAATACAATGACTAGCAAAAGTTCGTGCTCCCGCTCCGACATCCAGCACTCTTTTATTTTTTATATCTGCTTCCGAAAGTCCAAGATCATCAAGATAACTATGAAAATTTTTAGCAATAAAATCTTCCGCTTTTTGTATATGATAATCGGATTCTTTTATTGATTTTTTATCTTGTCCTTCCGTTTTTGGACTTTCCATTCCCATAATCCAATATTACCCCAATAAAAACGCATAGTCAAAACAAAAGGGGGAGATTTGCGTTGCCCGCGCACGGGCGGGTTGGGGCAAGGGCAACTTTCCGATTTCTAGCTTTAATCCTTCCTTCTTCCGCTTTAGGCCCGGATGGCAAGAAATTTTTTTTCAAAAGTGATCTGCTTGAAGAATTCAAGACTTATCTGAAACAATAGTTTCGAAATGAAAAATCCCCCGCGCCTATGGGGGAATTTTTTCAGTGAGCGGGTAACGGGAGTCGAACCCGTATCTCTACCTTGGCAAGGTAATATAATAGCCGCTATACGATACCCGCAATTATGTGAGTTTTTCTTTCAATCCATCTATCCAGCCGATTATTCTGAAAAACAATTTCACATCACATATTCTAATGTGAATTGTCCCATAAATCAAGCTGTTTGGATTTCTTTTTTTCTTGCTGCTCTTGCTGACTGCGTAGGATATTTTCATAAATTGGTCTTTGGATATTTTTGTCATCTTTGACCAATAGGCAATTGCTTTTTCTGTATCAACATTGGGATGAACCATAAGCTGAATCCTAAATTTGTCGTTTGGAACTCCGCAGATATTTCTGAAAAATTTCATCATTACCTTTACCGTGCTTGAGTCGGAATTGGCAAAATCAACGCCTTTCCATTTACTGCCAAATGCTCCCTTTTTGTATCCTTCCGCCCAATACAGCGAAGTACCCGCAATGAATAGGGGTCTTTTGATGAGCTTGTTGGCTTCTCGTTGAGCCTCAAGGCGTATTCTTTTAGCGCGTTCTTTCGCCAGAGCAGTTTGGTTCTTGTTTCTTTCTATGAGAGCGGCAATGCTTATTTTGTGAGCCCTTGCTGAAATTTTTCTTCTTGCATTTTCAGATATCTTCAAATCCCGGAGCCAATAGCTCAAGGTACTTTTGGAAACTCCAAGCGTATCCCTTATTTGACTATAACTGTTCCCCTCTTTTCGAAGTTGTATCGCGATTTGTTTATCTTTTCTCATATAATAGAACCCATGGTGATCGAAATCATTATACCATGGGTTCTATATTTTGCAAATTGCGGTGCCTGGGGAGAGAATCGAACTCTCTACACAAGGATTTTCCTTGTTATTTTCTTGAATTTCTTCAAGGATCGGACTATTTCATTGTCCCTCTTCGGGATATCGGGCGCTGGCGCAAGATTATTGTTGGGACTCACTTGCTAGTCTCTACACCTTTTCCAGAAGCTAAGCCCGCTGGAACTTGGCTCGAGATTACCATTCTCCGACGTTACGTCGGAGCTAAGGCTTCCTCGAATTCACCCGATTTTTCTTTTCCGCATTGCTGCGGAATGGACCGAAAACCAGTCCTCTGCTCTACCAATGAGCTACCCAGGCAACTGGTGGGCGCGAGAGGACTCGCCCAGTCATCCGACTGGGCGTCCGGTCGAATGACCGGACGAACTCTTCTTCACCCACCCATCTTTATTGGGCATATCTGGACTCGCCCAGTCATCCGACTGGGCGTCAGGTCATTCGACCTGACGAACCGACCAGTATTTCATTTTTTGTGGGCGCGAGAGGACTCGCCCAGTCATCCGACTGGGCGTCCGGTCGAATGACCG
>CAZMNQ010000076.1:0-5054 GCA_964567695.1 uncultured Bdellovibrionales bacterium | reverse complement strand
CTATCCAGTAGGGTCTTGGTAACAGTTTTTATGAGCTAATAGGTAATCTTGACAATCCCAGCAAAGCTTGCTATACTAACTTTTTATGTTAATACTTCACGAATTGATTATTCGAGGCTATGTAACAGAATAAGTTGCGCAGTTCGTGTTCAGATTTGTGTCAGATTTGTTTAAAAAATTCTGAGAATGTATCATTATACTTCAATGAATTTTTAAAACAAAGATGGCGTGAAGATGGGCGCGAAATGTATGAGTTATTCTGTTACAGAGGCTAAAGTTGAGACATAAAATTTTAATTTTTTATGTTTTAACAACATGTACAACAACAAACCAAGGCGAGGCCCTGCCTCAGCCGGCCGACCGTCTGCGTCAGGCCGACCAGCCCAAAGCTCAAGAAGTAGAAGCGCACGACCAGCCGGACAAAAAAGTTTCGGCGGTGGCAGTCGCACACCAAAAAAGGGCGGCTTCAAAGGCGCCTATATCGACCCGAAAATGTTTATCAATAAAGCTGTGCCGGCACAACCGGAAGCTGAAGTTCATGTGGTGAAGACCTTGTTCGCTGATTTAGCCATCAATGATCAACTTAAACAGGCGATTCTAAAACGCGGTTATGCCCACCCAACTGATATTCAAGCGAAAACTATTCCCCACATCCTTGAGGGCAAGGATGTGATTGGCCTCGCTAACACCGGAACCGGAAAAACCGGCGCCTTTTTGATTCCCATGATTAACAAAATCATGCAGGATCCGCGACAAAAACTTTTAGTGGTCGTGCCGACGCATGAACTGGCTATTCAAATTCAGGAAGAATTCATCGCCTTCACCCAAGGCTTGCGCTTGCAAGCGGTTGTCGCTGTAGGCGGCGCTAACATTCATCCGCAAATTCAAAGACTGCGAACTCGACATAATGTCGTTGTGGGAACACCGGGACGCCTCAAAGATTTAATCAACCGCAAAGATTTGCGCTTGGAAACATTTACCAATGTTGTCCTGGATGAAGCTGATCGCATGTTAGACATGGGATTTATTGCGGATATAAAATTATTAATGTCACTGCTTTCCAGTCCGCGACAAACACTTCTGTTTTCCGCTACGCTTTCCAAAGAAATTGAAGTTTTGGCGCATCAATTCTTAACTGACCCAGTCAGAGTTTCCATCAAATCTCGCGAGACTTCGGCGCAAGTTGATCAGGATATCGTGCACGTCGGAAGTGGTGAGGACAAGATTGAAGTTTTACAAAAACTCCTCGCTCAATCGCATTTCAAAAAGATTCTGATTTTCACCCGCACCAAACGCGGCGCAGAAAAATTGTCCAACACCTTGTTCAAAATGGGTTTCAAAGCCGAATCAATTCACGGCGACAAATCGCATTACCAAAGGCAAAAATCTTTGCAACTTTTCAAAAATAACCGAATTGAAATCTTGGTCGCCACTGATGTGGCTGCTCGCGGACTGGACATTCCGGATGTCAGTCATGTCATCAATTTTGACCTGCCTGGCAGTTACGAAGATTATATCCACCGTATCGGCCGAACAGGCCGCGCCGGCAAAACCGGAACCGCACTGACTTTCATCAACTAAATTGCTATCCACAAAAAAACACGCTCCATTTAGGAATGTGTTTTTTGTTTTATATGGGCGTGTTATTGCATATTGTCGCAATTCCCATCACCATTAGCGTCAACAAAATTTCCATTTTTATTTTGTCCGCATTGTCCTGAGTGCGTACCTTTTCCTTGACCGTTGCCATTACCCTGACCTAGACCAAGCTCGGCGCGAATTGCATTAGCTTCATCAGTTTTTCCGTCTTCCATCAATTCATGCATTTCGGCAAAACGAGCAAAATTTTGTTCGTTTACTTTGCGAGTTGCTCCACGGTCTCCCATTTGCCCCTTCCATGCCACATAGTTATTGCTCTCGAAAGCATCTTCCATTATGGCGTGCCGTTCAGGTGTGTAGTTTGGTCCGACCTTTGCCGGATCACCTTGATAGGCATAGGTGCCTGTTGCGATTGCTGCCGCACTAAGTGCCACCAAGCCAAGTGCTCCCATCATAATTGTTTTCTTGTTCATTGTTTTTTCTTAAATTAATTAATTGCTGCTAGCATAATATATTACGCAAGTAATTAAAAAAGTTTTCACTATTTCCCATTGCTATTCATTCTGTCGCGATACTGTCCCGATCCCATTGTTCCTTGACCCACCCAAGGTCTAATTTCATTTGCTCTGAAATTATGCGCGCCATTCTTTGTTCCAATAATTTTTATCATCTGCCCTTGTGAAATATCTGCTGACGGACGCACTAGTGTTTCATTGTCCAGTTGCACATCCCAATCTAATCCATTCAGATCATTAATTGCAAGCTCATCACCAGAAACGGAACGGATTGTGCCAGCCAAGAAGCCTTTTTCCGGTTGCATCCACTGAGTTTCCTTGGTTATCGTATGCTGCGCGTAATACGGCACATCCCGCATCATCACTCTATTAAACCGTGCGTCAAATCCGATCGCCGACATAATAAATCCGATTATAAAAATACCCGCGATAGTCAAAGAGATAATTTTCAATCCACCAAAACGATAGCCCGTTTCAGTTTTGCGCACGCTCAAAAAGGCTGCCACAATAAAAATGCCCAATAGAATAGACCAGAAATATGGAAAAACAGACAGTCCATATATAAAAATATTTTGATGCATAAACTCGGGCATATCCCAATCTAGTTGTGACAGAAGATAGTAGACTACCGAAATTGAAACAGCGCCTAAAAGCACAATCAAGCCCAGTGCGGCCCAAGCGCCAAATTTTCGCGCCAAAAATTTCCAGCGCGGCTCAGGCGCGATATGTTCTTTTTTTATTTTATTCAACGTATCTTGAATCAAATTTTTCATATTTTTAAAAACAATTTATATTATTTTCTTTCATTTTTTCTATCAAAATTTTCTTGCCTCGCGCTATGAGCGTAGCCACTGAACCTTTTGGCTTTCGAAGAATGTCCATAATCTCCTCATAATCATTTTCTTCCACAAACCGCAAAATCAAAACTTCCCGATAATTCATTGGCAAATTTTGAATGCATATTTTTATTTTTTCCACACAGTCCTTGTTCACAATATCTTTTTCAATATGAATTCCGGAGTGAATTATCTTTTCCCATTCATAATCCTCCAACATGTTGGTTTGCGGTCGTGCGCTAACACGACGAAAATAATCAATAACATGATTATGCGCAATGCGATAGGCCCAGCTGGAGAATTTTAACGCAGAATCATATTCATTTAATTTTTGATATATCTTAATAAAAATCTCTTGTAGCAAGTCCTCGATGTCATCCGCCGGCAGTTGGGTAATGCGGCGGATATAATGAAATAACGGCTCTTGATATCGCTCCATTAAAAGCCCAAATGCCTCAGGATTTTTTGTGGCTAAATCAGCCAATTGCGTGTCTGTCAATGCATTTTTTTCATCCATAACTTAAATAGTCTCATATTTAATACGCAAATTGAGTTTTTTGTTTTCAAATATAATACAATCCTATTTCAAAATCGCATTAAACAAATAGCCTGTAAAAATTATCCCCGACCCGACTATGCTGGCAAATATCACAATCAACTTAACCTTCATAACTTTTTTAAGAATCATAAATTCCGGCAATGACAGCGCGGTCACCGCCATCATGAAAGCCAAAGCAGTTCCCATCGCCACGCCTTTTTCTGTCAACGCACCAACCAACGGAATCACACCAGCCGCATTGGAATAAAGCGGTATGCCGATCAAGACCGCTAGTGGCACCGCATACCATTTGTCGCTTCCGGCATATTGCGCCAAAAAGTCAGCTGGGACGAAACCATGAATCCAAGCGCCTATCCCCACTCCAATCACTACATAGAGCCAGACTTTTTTCACAATATCCAGGGTATATGTTTTGGCATATTCAATTCTTTCTTTCCAATTTAGTTTAGGTAGATTAATATTTTTCCCATTGCCATTTAATGCAAATTCCTCTACTAAATTTCTCACATCCATTTTTTCAATCAGCATACCCGAAAATATCGCAATCAAAAGACCACTGACAATATAAATCAAGGCAATCTTCCAGCCAAACATCCCTAAGAGTAACACAAGAGCAACCTCATTGATCATTGGTGAAGCTACTAAAAATGAAAAGGTCGTTCCGAGTGGCACGCCTGCTTGCACGAAACCCAAAAACAATGGCACCGCCGAGCAGGAACAAAAAGGCGTGATAATTCCCAAAAGTGAAGCTAAGATGTTACCGATATATTTTTTCTCGTGCGAAAGAATTTTTCTGATTTTTTCCGGAGGCAAGAATGAACGGATGATTGAAACTGCAAAAATTATCACAAACAAAAGCAAAAGAATTTTAATCGTGTCAAAAATAAAGAAATTTACCGCGTCAGCCAGTAGTGTTTTTGGCATAATACTAAAAACTGAATATGTCAGCCAGTCGGCAAAAAGTTGGATTGGATAAAATATGCTCATGTATTTATTTGATTAACATTTACCTCCGCAACTACACCCGCCAGAGCTTGCTGGCACATCCTCAATACAACCATCTTTTTGATTATTTTCTGTGATAATTTGTTTGATTTTTTCCGCACTTGGAACTTGCCCAACAATCGCCACTTTACCGTCAATCACTAAGGCTGGCGTGCTCATAATGCCATAACTCATAATTTCTTGGATTTCCGTCACCTTTTCCACTAGCGCTTCCATTTTTAATTCCGCTAGTGCCTGCTTGGTGTTTTCTTCCAATTTAATGCAATTTGGGCAACCTGCGCCGAGAATTTTGATGTTCATATGTTTATCTAAAATTAAATTAATTACAATGCTCGCATTTCATTTTTAATTTTTCTGCTTCCGTAGCTGACATCATTTGAATGGTGATGTGATTGATCTTAAATTTACTATTCAATAATCCTTGTGTCTTAAATAGCAACTCATTCCGCTGACCATTCTCCACATTCTCAATTTCCAAATGAGCGCTCAAAAATCGACTATTGCTGTCGGTCTGCCAAATATGCAAATCATTTACACTCA
>CAZMNQ010000075.1:0-5059 GCA_964567695.1 uncultured Bdellovibrionales bacterium | reverse complement strand
GGCTCCCGTTTCATTATTGAAATTCCAGTTAATCAATCGGCGGAGTTGTTGGAGAAGTGGGGATAATAGGACGGTAATTTTAAAGTTTAAATTTCAAAAAATCAATGAAAGAAAAATTATCTATTTATATCAACAATCCCAAAGCGCCCAAACCAAATAAACCATTAACACCAGGTGTTTGCGGGGTTATCATAAATGAAAAAAATGAAATACTTTTGCATAAAAGATCAGACATAACTAGTTATTGGTCATTGCCAGGCGGAATGATGAAACTGGGAGAATCAATCGCGCAATGTTGCATTAGGGAAATTCGTGAGGAAATGAAACTGGAAGTAACGCCAAAAAGAGTGATTGGAATATATAGCTCTCCGGAATGTATTTTTGCATGGTCGGATGGATCAGTTTACCAAAGTTTTGTCATTGCTTTTCTTTGCAAAATTTATGGAAATAATATTTCAAATGTAGTATTAAATAATGAATCAGATGATTATGGTTGGTTTGGAAGAAATGATATTGGGGCGCTTGCCACACTCCCGTATGTAAAAGAAATTATTGAAGAGTCTTTTTCTGAAACGCAATGCACTTTTTATGATTGAAGTTGTATTGAAATAAAAAAGAACGAAATAATATACTAAATTATTTCGTCCGGAGTGAGAATGTCATGCTAACTGATTAATAGGTAATAGAGCTACCTATTTTTTTTATTTTTGTTGTTAGTCCGAGCAGTTTGGGAAATGAATCTTGGCAGAGCTCATTGGCTTTTTGCAGATATTCCATTGCAAGTTCGTGGGGTCTCCTGATGGCTATATTGCGATTTATTGGGATTGATAAATCCAGGCCTTGCTTGATCGCAATAGAAATCGGCAATGGCCAATATTTATTTTCCAAATCATCGTCAATCTCGCGCATATCATCAAAAATCTGACAGGCTAGGCCGTAACACATTGAGAATTCATCTACGAAAGATTGTAAATCCGATCTTTTAGCATATGCGATTGCTGCATTAAGACCGATTGCAACCCAATACCCAGTATGACAAATAGCATCTAGGTATCCTTTTTCGTCATGAGGTTTTTTCCAAAGCGTTTCGACAATCTTGGTTTGGTGATAGTGATTTTTGTTAATACAATCAATGACAATAGGAGTTATTTCCTCGTATCCGTTTTGAATAAGCAATCGAATGCCTTCAAGTGTTGAGATACTCCCGGCATATATTAGTCCGGCTATAGCTAACTGATCCCTGGGAAGCTCATCCACCAAATCATCATAAGTCGATATGGAGAATGTGGCTAGCCCAATTCCCGTTAAAAGCGTATCGGGGCATGACACGCCGATATCAGAAAGTATGGTGTCGCAAAGCGCCATTGGGCAAAGATTGATAATCCTTGAATCAATGGCGTTAAACATACTTTCAAGCATTGGGTCAGGATATTGTAGTACAAGTCTTCATGACTCAACATTGAGAAGGGCTTGATATCTTGAGGTGTCGTCAAAAAGTAATGCAGAAAGCTTTGATGATGCTACTCTGGCGTTGTCTTTTTCGTATGTAGTTCTGGTCATAACTAGCTCCTTCTTCGTTTTTGGTTAATGTTCTAAGCGACCGATATCTTTTTAGCGCCTCCTGTATAAATTTTATCATTATCAACAACACTTTGTTTTTTTGCCCAACGATGATTGCCGTCGGGTATTATAGCCAAATGCTGTAGAACTGGTTGTATTATTGACATTTTTTCTCCTCACAGTGTGATTTAATGGGTAGGGATATGTAATTGTTAAGAATACAAGTGTCTTTGTCTGTTTGAATACTATCATTACTTATTGAATTGTCAATTGTTTGTACAAGATGAGGAGTTGCTTTACACGCCGGACAAAAATGCTGACAAAGAGGATAAAGGAATTGAGGGTCCGGTGGTGCGCGTCATCGTTTCCGACACCGGCATCGGTGTGCCCGTCACGGAATTGCCATATTTGTTTGCGAAATTTTCCCGCGGCAAGGACATTTCTCGCCTCAACACCGGCGGCACCGGTTTGGGCTTGTATGTCGGCCGGGCTATGATCGAAATATTAGATTTACCTTAAATAATATTTTCGCTAAAAACTTTCAAATTTTGGCTACGACTGGTTAAGAATTTATCAGATACTAAGGTATTCTTCTAAATTTTTAACTGCGTCTCACCTAAAATTAAAAAGTTTCGCTTGAAAAATTATCTAAGGATAAATCTAACGGCGGCAAAATCTGGGCGGAATCAGACGGCGAAGGCACAGGCTCCCGTTTCATTATTGAAATTCCAGTTAATCAATCGGCGGAGTTGTTGGAGAGGTGGGGATAGGGGTGGCAATTTTCAAACAAAAGGAAGGGCGGAAACGCTCTTTTTGGTTGGTGAAAAAGTTGATTTTTTGTCAGTTTTGTGCTAGAATGGAAATATGGGAGAATTGAAATTAAAGGTAAATAAGCTATTTTGGTTCCTGCGAAAAGACGGGGATGTTTTGGATTCTTCCAGAGACAAGCATTTGATTATACATCAGACATTGGCGTTAGGATCAATGGAAGATGTACAAGCGCTTTTTCAAAAATATGGCAAGGAAGTGATTTGTCAAGAATTTAAAATGCCAGTTAATGGATTATATGCTCCTGCGGTATTTCATTTTTTTGAGCATATTCTTGGTGTCGAGATAAAAAACAGCGAGCAATATATAAAAAACATCTATGGAAAAACTTCACCTCGACATTCTTGATGAGGAAAGAAAAGATACTTTTCAAAAACTTTCCGCTTTTCGTTCGGTTGGTTTTTTGTCGGGTGGAACGGCCTTAGCGCTTCAATTGGGACATCGAGTATCCTACGATTTTGATATTTTTTGTTCAAAAGAAATTTCACCGATGTTTGCCACGAAGGTTCAAAAAGAAATGCGCGTGAAAGAGGTGGTTGTAAATAGTAGTGATGAATTTACATTTCTTACCGAACATGATATTAAGGTATCTTTTATTTTTTATCCTTTTGATTTGAAAAAGTATTTATTTGAATTTTCAGAAGTTCCTCTGCAGCTTATTTCTCCGCTGGGTGCGGCAATAACCAAGGCGTATGCGTTGAATAGAAGAAATGCATGGCGGGATTATGTGGATTTATATATGATTTTAAAAATGAAAATTGCCACGCTTGAGGATATTGTTCGAGAAGCGTGTGTGGTGTTTGATGGTCTTTTTAATGAAAAGTTATTTTTGGCGCAGCTTGTGTATACGCAAGATATTTCTGAGGCGGAAATTAAGGGAACGCAAATGATCAAATTAGCAACACTTCAGGAGGTTGCAGATTTTTTTGAAAAAGAAGTCGATGCATATGTAAAAAGAAAATTGGATAGAATATAATGAAACTTTATAAAGATAATAAATATTAGCAAATCTTATAAAGTTTACTATTTAAAGAATCGTATGAAAAACTATAAAACCAGAGTTGTAAGAATTGGCAATTTGCTTTTGGGTGGCGACAATCCGGTGCGAGTGCAATCGATGACCAACACGGATACGCATAATGTTGGTGCGACGGTTAAGCAGATTTTGGCCTTGGAAAAAGCCGGTTGTGAAATTGTACGCGTCGCTGTTCCGGATATGGTGGCCGCCAAAGCCATCGGCAAAATTAAAAAAAGAATCCATATCCCTCTGGTGGCGGACATTCATTTTGACTACAAGCTGGCACTGGAAGCGGTGGCGCAAGGCATCGACAAAATCAGGATTAATCCAGGCAACATTGGTTCAGAGGAGAAAATCAAAGCCGTGGTGGCGGCTTGCAAAAAAAAGAAAATTCCGATTCGCATTGGCATCAATGTTGGCTCTTTGGAACAGGACTTATTAAATAAATATGGTGCCACACCCAAAGCGGCAGTGGCATCAGCCATGCGCCATGTCAGGATTTTAGAAAAATTAAATTTTCACGACATTCTAATTTCCATCAAATTCAGCAGTGTGCCGCCGATGATTGAGGCCTATCGCATGCTGGCCAAAAAAGTAAACTATCCATTGCATTTGGGCGTGACGGAAGCGGGCACGGCTTTTATGGGTTCGATTAAAAGCGCTATTGGTATCGGCGTTCTTTTGGAAGAAGGCATTGGCGCGACGATGCGAGTCTCGTTGACGGCTGATCCGGTTGAAGAGATTGCCACTTGTTGGGCGATCTTGCGTTCATTGGAACTGCGCCGGCGCGGTCCGGAAATGATTTCTTGTCCGACTTGTGGGAGAACGGCTATTGATTTGATTCCACTGGCTCTCAAGGTGGAAGAAGCGTTGAAAAAAGTCAAAGCGCCAATCAAGGTCGCGGTTATGGGTTGCGTCGTCAATGGCCCTGGGGAAGCTCGTGAAGCGGACATTGGCGTGGCTGGCGGAAAGGGGATGGGCGCCATCTTTGCTAAAGGCAAGGTTATAAAAACCGTCAAAGAAAAGGATATTTTGCCAGCGCTATTGCGGGAAATAAAAAAATTGGATAGGGAGCTTCGGTAGAACCCCAATAGCATATTCGCAGCGGATGCTATTGGGCAAGTTTGTTTTTTTAACTGAAAAGGAGTATATTTAAGTTGTGATTATCAGTAATAACCGGGCAAAAATATGAGTGAGGAAAAAGCGAAAAAAATCCTATTGGTTGAAGATGAAGAAATTTTTATTGAGATGTTTGGCGACCGCTTGAAACAGGAAGGCTATGAAATTGAATCTGCTCGGAATGGAGCGTGGGGAATTAAGGAAGCGTTGAAAAACAATTTTGATTTGTTTATTATTGATATGGTGATGCTGGCGATGACAGGCGAGGAGATGATTGCCAGATTGAAATTGGAAGACAAAACAAAAAATGTTCCGATCATTGTTTTATCGGCCTCAGTGGATCGCGAAACGCAAAAACGCATTGAAGGCATGGGTATTAATGAATTTCTAATTAAGACTCATATAACACCAAGTGATTTGGCGGAGAAGGTGGCAGAAATATTAAAATAAGCCTTTTTATATAATTTGTAGAACTTTACCCTTGGAGCCTGCTTGATAAATTAGCAGGTTTTTAGTTTGCCGGCGTGTAGATGC
>CAZMNQ010000074.1:0-5061 GCA_964567695.1 uncultured Bdellovibrionales bacterium | reverse complement strand
TCTATTGTACCACTTTTTAATGTAAAAATACAGGGAGTTCTTCAGGGGTTTCAACGCTATGTCCATATTATATCACATTTCCTTATATGGTCGTATGAAAGAGTTAACTATTCTCCCAATTTTTATCATGCCCTTCTTCCACTATTTTCTTAGTTATAATATCAATCTTATAAAAATACCGACAATTCGATCCACAATTATAATAAACGATAACATGATTTTTATCTACCCATTCCCAAGATGAGGTATGAACATCACCTCTATAAACTTCGCATGGCTTTTCATATTCATTATTTTTTATCAAAAGAGCTGTATAATTTTTATAATATTCTTCTTCATTTCCAGCATATCCCTCTCCATATTTATGCAAATCTTGAAAATATCCCAGCATTTCAGTATCCGCAAAAACATTCAGATTGCCCTTTGGGTATCCATCATTCGTTATCTTCCTCATTCTTAAAAAATTACCATCTGCATCAAAATGAACTACTTCAATTTCTTCTGTTTTTGGATTAATCAAAAAATATTTGAAATGCTCAGATTTCCATATATTAGAAACATTTACCGCTGGACTACACCAGTTATTTATTCTTACAGCTCCATACAAAAAACCAAGGATCAAAATTATTCCACAAATTGAAACGAATGCTATATTTTTAATAAGTCTGGTAGCCATTTTTTATTTTAAATCATAAAAAAGAGTGTTGCCGATTTTTATTTTTAATTCAGCATTTTTTTGTTTCGTCCAATACGGAGGATCGATATAATCGCTAAAATAATGATTAGCGCCATCAGTTGGGTCATCCACTTTTTCATCTATAATTTTTCCAGCAACATCATAACAATCATACCAATCCTGAACTTGTGTTTTGTCGCGAAGCGGATTTTTTATATAAACAAGATTAGGATCTTGCTCGCCAAAAGCACTATATTGCTTTGGTTGTAAAATAACTTTATGATAAGTGTCGCCCCATCTTAGAGCAATCACTCTGTTTTTTATTGACCAACCAACAGCAATCCTTCCTTTTTCTGGCAAACTCCTAGCTTCGCCAAAAATAGCTCGAGCTAAAATCATTTGTTCTGAATCATCTGAAAAATTTCCTGTCCATTCCGGATCATCCTTAGTGGGAATTCTTTTTGCTGGTTCATTGTTATTCAATGTAACTTCTATGTTTTTTATTTCCGGCATTCGATCTGCCCACAATTCAATATAATGCAATCCCTTTTCTAGATTTAAATCTTGATTAAATTCTTTTTCTTGTCCATCCAAAATCTTTCCGCACCAAAACCAATTTTTATGAGATTTATCAGTTTCATTTTTCTGAATATTACCATCAATAATCAATTTTATATCGTCATCATCTCTATCTTCCAGATATTTTTTTGCACTAGCCTTGATATTCAAATTTTTCATAGGCACATCTACCAAAATAGCTGTCATCCACTGTCGCCTATTTCCATCTTGCGCTGGATTATTTTCTGCCGGAATATAATTTAACTCCGTCTCACCTACTGTATATACCGCAATACTTTCCAAAAATGGTTTTTAATCAACTAAAAATTCGAGTTTATGACTACCCTTATTAAGATTGATTACGAAAATATTGGTTTTAGAAAATCCTTTTAGATTATTTCCATTCCAAGCTACCTCACCATCAAAAAGACCTGCTTTTCCATTTAGTTTTGGAAATTCAATGGCATCTATTTTCAAGGTCAAATCATCATCCCTAAAAAAAGATACTAGCCCCTTGAAATTTTGCCACCAACTTTTAGCGCTAGCAATAATTTCAATAAAACATATTCCATCTTCTGCAACCTCAAAAATATATTCGTAATTATTTTTTACAACTATATTGGGCTTATCTTTTTTTATAAGATCCATGTTTTTTATTTTATTATTTTTTTATATATTGCTATGTCCACATTATATCACACTTCCTTATATGGTCGTATGGAAGGATAAATATTTGTTTAAATATTAATGATTTCTTTTAAGCTTTTTATTGTATTTTTAATTGTATATTTTTGCATGCTCTTTTTTGCATTCGCACTTAATTTTTTTCTAAATTTCATGTCTTTCATTCTTAAAATCCCTGGGATAAAATCATCAGATTTTTTTATAAAAATCGCATTTTCACCGTCCATATACTCACGATTTCCAACAGAATCCAAGGCTATTGCTGGCATGCCAATTGCAATTGCTTCAGCAAGCGCTAAACAAAAAGCCTCCTCTGTTGAAGTGTTCACATAAACATCATGATTACAAAGCTCCTTGGTCATTTCGATTGGATTCTTTGCACTTTTTATTTCAATTGAAAAAGAATATTTACTCGAGTCTTTTTTTATTTCATCCCCCGAAATAAGAGTTAGCTCAAATTTTAGGTCCTTAATTTTTTCCAATTGCTCCAACAAGAAATCTAATCCTTTTGTTTTAATGTTAAAAGTTGCGCTTGATGAAACTATTTTCAATATTTTTCTAGATTTAACTTCAAACTTGCTTTTAAGATACACTTCATCCAAGAATAAGCGCATATTTTTGAATCTTTTTTTATATTTTTCTTTGAAATATAGTGCCAATGACTCCGATACAACAATTTTGTTCATCGGGGTAAGCGGCATCAAATTAAACAACTCAGACTTCCAAAATTCCATTTGATTCTCAGGTATAAATGCCGGGTCACTCTGAACAAGGTGAAATATTTTATCAGAAAAAATATTTTCTCTTATTACCGCCATAGATATAAACCAGCTATCCAATATTATTCTATCAAATTTATCAATATTCTCCTTGATATAAACAGAGGCTGCTTCGATATGTGCTATTTGCCTAGAATCACGCCCTTGCAAATGCGGTATTTCAACAAAATTAACATCAATGTTTTCCCAATATGGAACAACCATTTTCATATCCTCTCTTGATTCAAATGTTGTCAGTGTCACATCATATCCATCCCTACGCAACTCCCTAACAATATTAGTAAAAATCACATGACCACCCCTAGATGATCTGCCTCTTGTAATAAAAAGTATTTTCATACCTGATTTTCTTCTTTTCACATTAGTATCTCAAGCTTTAAAGTTTAATCCTTCCTTATATGGTCGTATGGAAGGAACGAATATTGTTATTGCAGAGTATTTTATTTCTTTATCATCTGACAACCTTTCACAAATAATATTTTTTCTTCATTAAAAATTTCCATTACCTTATATTTGCCCCTTGTCCACACTTCACCGTCTTGCATAAAATGCGTAACTTCAATAAATTTTATATTAGCCAATGGTTGTGAGAAAGCTCCACCCTTGGTCGTGGTCTCAATCAGAGCAACCTCACCATAGAACCAATAGATTCTCTGCTCTTTTTTAAGAAAATTATAAATCCGGCCAACTTTAAGTTTTTCCGGAATACATTCTTCCGCTTTTCGTTTGCCCTTTTTAAATTCAGCAATGTCCCGCAACGCTAGATCAGGATTAAATTCAACTTTAACGCCCATAATTTTTATTTCGTCTTCATCGGCGGAAAAATGACTGTTTCGCGGATGGAACGATTCATTAGAAAAGAGAAAACGCGCTCGCTCATGCCAAAACCGAAAGCCGGCGGCAGGCCGATTTCCAGCGCTTCGACAAAATCTTCATCAAACATTTGCGCCTCGGTATCACCCGCTTCGCGCATCTTCATTTGCTGTTCAAATCTTTTTTTCTGTTCAATTGGATCATTGAGTTCGCCAAAGGCATTGCACAATTCACTGCGCCCAGCCACAACCTGAAAACGCAAAACTTTTTTTGAATTCTGCGGATCAGTTTTGGCCAACGGTGAAATTTCCAACGGATGACCCACCAGAAAACAAGGTTGAATTAATTTCTGCCGTACCGTTTTTTTGTAGATCGTGTCGATCATGCGACCCAAGCTATATCCAGCCTCATATTTAATTCCTAATTCATCCGCCTTTTTCTTTAATTCTTCAACGGTTATTTCACTGCTCAAATTGATGCCAGTTTCTTTTTCAAACTCTGTGAAATAATCCACCACGGGAAAATCGACATTCCAATTTATTTTCTCGCCGTCATTCTCATGCTCATAGCCACCCAACACATTCAAAACAATTTCTTTGTATAATTTTTCCGCAAATTTCATGCCTTTTTCCATATCCGAATAGGCCCAATAGAACTCCATGTGATCGAATTCCTGCAAATGCTCCCGATCAATGCCCTCATTGCGGAAAACCCGGCCAATCTCAAAAACCCGCTCAAAGCCGCCCACCAAGAGCCTTTTCAGGGGCAGCTCCAAGGAGATGCGCATAAAGAAGTCTTGATCTAGGGCATTGTGGTGCGTCACAAAGGGCTCGGCGTCCGCTCCACCCGGAATGTGCTCCAAAACTGGCGTTTGCACCTCCAAAAATCCTTCCGCCACCAAGCTCTGCCTGATGGTTTGCCAAAACACATTTTTCTTGCGAAAAAGTTCACGCGTTTCCGGATTAGCCAACAAATCCAAATATCTTTTGCGCAACAATTCCTCTTCATCTTTGATGCCAAAATGTTCCGTCGGAATCGGACGCATATTCTTGCTGAGCATCTGCCAGTCATGCACTTCAATGGTTTTTTCTTCTTGTTTGGTTTTGAAAATCTTGCCCGTCACTTGCACAAAATCACCCAGCTCAACATTTTTGGAAAACAATTTATATTTTGCTTCGTCAATATTATTCTTATTCAAAAAAAGCTGAATCTTGCCAGACTCATCTTCAATGTGCGCAAATGTCGAACCGCCCATCGGCCGAAAAGAACGCACGCGCCCAACTAAAGTAATCTCTTTTTCATTCAACTCCTCAAATTTTGCTAACGCCTCCGCATTAGTCATGCTCCGCTTCGTTTTCTCCGGATAGGCCTCCATACCGAATTCACGGATATTATTTAACTTATCCAGCTTGGTTTGCAAAATATCTTCTCGCATAATAATAAATCACCAATAATCCAAAAAACAAACACCAAACAATTTTCAATAATCAAATTTCAATATTCAAATTTTTGGTTATTGTGTCTTGTATCTTGGTTATTAATTTGTAACTT
>CAZMNQ010000073.1:0-5082 GCA_964567695.1 uncultured Bdellovibrionales bacterium | reverse complement strand
TTAGAAAGTCCAACAGTTTTCCCGCTTTGGTACGCCGTATCTGCCAGTTGGCAGAGAAGGCGACCCTCGACCCGCCTACGCTAAGGCTTCGGCGCGGTAAGATAAGAAAACTATAATTCCGTCAGGATTTTGGCTTTCTTGGGGGATTTTTTTGACTCTTTTCAAAATTTATAATTTTGCTAAAAGAGCCAAACCGCCGTAGTCCGCCACGGCGGACGAAGGAGGATAAACTCAAATAATTAATTAGAATAACTAAATGAAGTACGAACTATTCTATCTAGTAGCAGGCTCAAAAGAGGCTGAACTGGAAACAATCAAGGCCGGCGCAAGCGCAATTATCACCACAGAAGGTGGCGTTTTCGAGGAAAAAGAGGTGGTTGAGAAAAGAAAACTTGCCTACCAAATCAAACATGAAACCCACGGGATTTATGTAGCTCGCCGATTCAGCGTCGAAGACACTGAAAAACTGCAAACTATCACCAGAAACCTAAATCTATACACTAGCATTTTGCGCTCTGTTATCAGTCGAGCGGATGAATTGCCAGAACTGAAAACCAAAGAAGAAAGAATCACCGCTGCCAATGTTCGAACAGATAAAAAATCCGCTAAGCCCGCTGTAAAAGTCGCGGCTCCAGTGGCTGAAAAAATTTCACCCGCTGCCAAGCCAGCTGTCACCAAAGAAGAAACTATCGAGTCATCGACTGCCACTGAAGACATCGACAAAAAATTAGAAGAAATTCTTAACATCTAATTCGCATAACGCAAATCGCGTATCGCGTATCGTAACACGCAAATCGTTGCACGATCCACGATTCACGATTCACGAAAAACATGAATCTAAACAAAGTAATGTTAGTCGGCCGATTAACTCGTGATCCGGAAATTCGCAACACCGCTGGCGGACAATCCGTTGCAACTTTGAGCCTCGCTACTAACCGCTTTTGGAAAGATAAAAACGGACAGAAGCAAGACAAAACAGAATTTCACAATGTCGTTCTGTGGGGAAGATTAGCTGAAATCGCCGGTCAATATTTGACCAAAGGCCAGGAAGCTTTCATCGAAGGAAGAATGGAAACTCGAAAGTACACTGGCAAAGACGGGATTGAAAGACGAACCACCGAAGTGGTGGCTGAAAATATGCAACTCGGTTCCCGCGCTCAAGGCGCTTCTAGCGCGCCTGGCTCGTTCAATCGACCAGCCGTTGCGCCGCAACAACCGGCATCAAGCAATAATTCCCAAGCTGAAGAAGAAATCCCAACCATCAATCTAGATGAAGAGCAGGATGAAATCAGACTGGAAGATGTTCCCTTTTAAACAATATCCGATTCGAACCTACAAAAATACTCGAATCTACGAACTGTTCGTAAATTCGTATCTCATTCGCAGTTTCGTATCGGCAACAATTATGAAGATCTATAACAACAACAACAACAACGAACCCACCAAGACAGAGAAAAAAATTTGCCATTTTTGTGATTTAAAAATGGATCAAATAGATTTTAAAGATGTCTATTTAATCAAACGCTTTACAAATTCCCAAGGCAAAATCTATCCTCCCAAGAGGCATGGGACTTGCACAAAACACCAAAGAGCTTTGGCCACAGCCATCAAAAAAGCTCGCATGCTGGCTTTGATTCCCTTTGTAGTTAAGTAAATCGATTCGAACCTACAAAAATACGCGAATCTACGAACAGTTACTTCTAAAAATTTCGTAGATTCGTATTTTAATTCGTAATTTCGCATCGGCAAAATTTATGCTAAATATAAGCGACATAAAAACAGGTAAAAATATTGTCCATGAAAAAGCGCCCTTCGTTGTTCTTTTTCATGAACAATCCAAAACCGGACGCGCCGGATCAGTGCTGCGCACTAAATTAAAAAATCTGATCACCGGAGCCGTTTTGGAAAAAACATTTCAAGGTGCTGATCAGCTGGAAGAAGCTGACATTAACAAATCCAAAGCGCAATTTCTCTACAAAGAAGGTGAGGACTATGCGTTTATGGATAATGAATCCTATGAACAATTTACCCTGCCCAAATCCGTACTAGATTCAGCTACAGACTTTCTAACTGAAGGAACCGCAGTTGTCGTTCTAAACTTTAATAATCTACCTATTAATATTGAAATTCCAGCTAAGGTAACCCTGAAAGTTATTGATGCCCCCCCGGGAATCAAAGGCAATACCGTTTCTACTGGCGGAAAAGTTGTCACTCTCGAAACCGGCTTGCGAGTTTCCGCTCCGCTTTTTGTAAATGAAGGCGACAAGATTATCGTCAACACTGAACGAGGTGAATATGTCAGTCGAGCGTAAATAGAGGAAACCTAAAACCGAGTTTTAGGAAATTCCTAAAACTCGATTTTAGGTCACAATTGAACAAAATAAAAAGTCCGATTGCTCGGGCTTTTTTATTTTTGTTTTGTTTTTTTTGGACTAAAATAGTCCGGCGCCAGACAAAAGAGTCAGGGTCATGGCTGGCATTAGCATAATCAAGATTGCTAATCCCATCTCATCGTTTCTCGCCTCCTCATGTGCTCTTTTTTCACAATGCGGACAGCCGCACTCTTTTTTTGGTTCCTCCATGATTTTGTTTAAATTATTTATTAATTAGCTAAAAAAAATAAAAAAGGCGGGCACATTCACCCGTCTTCGTTATACTTCGACAAGGCTTGACCCGTCTTTCTTAACTTATATCCAGTATATCATATTTTTTCACTAAAGTCAAATCAAATCGGCTCTATAATAATTAGTGTGGTGGATAACTAAAGAAGTGGTAGGATTTAAGCGGCTAAACATAAATTCACACCACTCCTATGAAACAAGATATCAAAAAACTGCTAAATTTGCAAAATGTCTGGGTAGACAGCTGGGAGATAACTGATAAAGAAATCATAGTTAAAGTCAGAAGCTCAAGTCGATATTGTCTTTGTCCGCATTGTACTAAAAGCGTCCAGCGGATACATCAATACACAACCAGAAAGATCAGACATAGTATTTGGCAAAGCCGGAAAGTAATTTTACATCTACGAGTCAGACGATTCTATTGCTCGCATTGTCAGAAAGCTTTTAGCGAATATATTCCGGGATTTGATAAACGAAGAACCACGGATAATTTCCGTCGATTAATCCTGAAAGACCTAGCGCGTAGCAGTCTGAGTTATGTGTCTAAAATCAATGATGTATTGCCACCAGTTTTGTATGCAATCATCCGGGAAAATCATGAAAAGTTTAAAGAAATTAATTGGGAAGATCAGGGTGAGAAGTTTGTGTTGGGTGTTGATGAGCATAGCTATCGCGGCAGAAATTTAGTTTTAACTGCTACCAACATTACCCAAAAAAAATTGCTGATGGTCGGCAAGGATGACCGACTGGCAACATTGACTGAATTCCTGCGAAAAGCCGACCAGGAACGGATTTCTGAGGTCTGCATCGACATGAAACGCGGGTATCTCAATACGATTCAAAGGGAATTACCTGGCATGAAAGTAACTGTGGATAAATTCCATGTCGTCGCCTATGCCAACAAAAATTTGGATGAAGTTAGATCGATTATTGTTTCCAAGCCCGGTTACAATGTGCGAAGAATATTATTTAAAGGCAAGGAGAAATTAAATGACAAAGAAAGGATTAAGTTGGAACTGTTATTTAAAAAGTTTGAGAAATTCCCCTCGCTGTATCAAGCGTATTTCATTAAAGAAAAGCTGCGGGATTTTTACAAACTGACTGACAAGAAAGATGCGCGGAAACAATTGAATAATATTATTATGTTTTGTGAGACTTCACACTCAAGATACATGAAATCTTTTGGCAAAACTTTGTTTAGATGGAAAGAAAATATTCTCAACTACTTCGATAACTTTCAAACCAATGCTTTTACCGAAGGCGTGCATACCAAGATTAAGATGATTAAAAGAGTTTCATTTGGATTTAGAAATATTGATAACTATATTGCAAAAGTAACCCTCGCATTCATACCATTTCTGATATTAATTCAACACACTATTTGTTAAAGAGCCAAATCCGCCCTGAAAGTTCTATCCTACGCCAACGCTTCCAGCTCTTTCAGTTTTTTATTTATTTCTTTAGTAATTTCTTTGATCAATTTAGGATCATCTTTAATCACTTGCTTGGCTGCCTCTCGGCCGACACCTAATTTGATTTCACCAAACGAATATGAGTTGCCTTTTTTAGTAATGACCTCATATTTTACCGCCGTGTCGAGCGCGTCACCGGAAGCGGAAATTCCTTCGTTATACATAATGTCAAATTCCGTGGTGCGGAAAGGCGGCGCCACTTTATTTTTCACAATTTTTACTTTGACTCGATTGCCGACAATTTCTTCGCCTTTTTTAATTTGCGCCGCTTTTCTAACTTCAATTCGCACGGAAGAATAAAATTTCAATGCATTGCCGCCGGTTGTCGTTTCCGGATTGCCAAAAACAATGCCGATTTTCATTCTGATTTGATTAATAAAAATAACGGTGCAGTTTGATTTGGCCACAATAGAAGTCAGTTTGCGCAAAGCCTGCGACATCAATCTAGCTTGCCGTCCCATATGCTGATCGCCCATATCACCCTCGATTTCCGCTCTTGGCACCAACGCCGCCACGGAGTCAACTACGATGATGCTGATGGCGCCTGAGCTCACCAAGGCTTCCACAATGTCCAAGGCTTGCTCGCCGTTGTCCGGTTGGGAAATTAATAAATCACTGATATTCACCCCGATTTTTTTGGCATATTCCGGATCCAACGCATGCTCAGCGTCAATAAAAGCTGCTACGCCGCCTGCTTTTTGCGCGTTGGCAATGATGTGCAAAGTCAAAGTTGTCTTGCCGGATGATTCCGGTCCATACACTTCAATTACACGACCCCTTGGAATGCCACCAATGCCCAAAGCGATGTCCAGAGAAACTGCACCCGTTGGAATTGCTTCCACATCAACCCTTTTGACATCTCCCAATTTCATGATGATGCCCTCGCCGAATTTTTCTTTGATCGAATCAACGACCGCTTCCACTCCCTTATTATTTTCTTTGCTATTCTCTTTGATGCTTTCTTCTTTCATTTTTTTATATTAATTTTT
>CAZMNQ010000072.1:0-5097 GCA_964567695.1 uncultured Bdellovibrionales bacterium | reverse complement strand
CTTCTATTGTACCACTTTTTAATGTAAAAATACAGGGAGTTCTTCAGGGGTTTCACTTAACTACATAAATTATATAACATCTATTTTATTTTGCAATAGCAAAAAGTTATCCACAGCTACTATGTTGCAATGCGCCGCGGGCGGGTTTAGCTTTTATTTCTCATCAAATCCCCCACAAACACACTAATGACCGTCGCCAGCGGAATCGCCAAAATCGCGCCTAAAATTCCACCTAATTTCACACCAACCAGAAGCGCCAAAATAACCGCGATTGGATTAAGCCCGACGGCTTTTTTCATCACTTGCGGAACAATAATGTGGCTTTCAAATTGCTGAGCAAAAAAATACAAAAGCAAAGTTGCCAGTCCTGTCAGCGGTGAAATCAACAGTCCCAATATAATACTGGGAATAGCCGAAATAATCGGCCCGACATAGGGCACAATTTCTGTAATTCCAGCGAAAATAGCCAATGGCAATGCGTATGGAATTCCAATAATATACAAGCCTACAAAATCCAAAATAAAAATTGTCAGCATAAGAATTAATTGTCCCTGAATCCATTTCCCGATTTTTTGCTGCATCCGTTCAGTCAAAGAGATGGCGTAATCCTTGTGCTTTTCCGGAGTGATTGAAACAATAAATTTTTTAATTCCATTTTCTTTCACAGTCATATAAAAAGCCATCACCAAAACCACAACGATAGAGATAATGTTGCGCACCAGTCCAACCGTTTCCGAAAATATTGCATCCGGAATAGTCGCCAACCGACTATTCATATTTTCCGCCAATTGCGCCGTGTTCAATGAAATATTATGCAATTGAAAAAAACTTTTTACAGATTCAAAAACACTTTCAATTTTTTGCAAAAAGAAAGGTGCTTTTTGAGAAAAATCCGTGAACTGGCCGGTCAAAGCGGGAATAAGCAGGGAAATTGACAAACCGACAATTGAAAAAAGTAAGATATAAACTGCCAAAACTCCAATGGATCGAGGAATTTTTTTCCTTTGTAAAAAATCCACTATAGGGTCAATCGCGACAACAATCAAAATAGCCACGAAAAGCAAAGCTAAAATTTCACGGATGAGATACAGAAACCAGACAGCCACCAAAAACAAAGCCGTGCGAAACACAACGCCCATGGAGATATCAACAGTGTGTTTTTGAAACATAAATTTTGCAAATTTCTAATTTCTAATTTCTAAACAATTTCTAATATTTTAATTTCCCAAACTACTCAAAGTTTTAAAATTCAGTCATTGCCTGCCTGTCGGTAGGCAGGAAAATTGTTTGAAAATTGTGAATTGAATCCGCCAGCTGGCGGAGAAAATTTATAGTTTTAATAAATTAACCAATTTCTTGCTATCCTTATGCGGTCCGATTATCGCCAAATTAAGGGTTTTTTCCTGAAAAATATCCCCCGCTACCCTCAGTATGTCCGAAACAGTCACTTTGTCAATCCGTGCGAAAATTTCTTCCGGCGTCATAATTTTTTTCTTTTTTATCTCCTGGTCAATCAAAAATCCCGCTACTTCGTCAGAAGACTCTAGATTCATAACGCTTCGGCCTTTAATATAATCCTTAGCTCTTTGCAATTCTTTTTTGGAAACTGCTTCTGTTGCCATTTTTTTATATTCCTGCACTATAATTTTTACGGCCTCCTCTAAATTTTTATGCTCCACGCCAGCTTGCGTTCCCAAATATCCGCAATCTTCATACAAATTAGTGCTTGTTCTGACATAATAGGCCAGACCCCTCTTCTCCCGTATTTCAGCAAACAAACGACTACTCATGTTGCCGCCCAAAATAACAGAGATGAGGCTCAGCACAAATCGGTCTTTATGATTTTCATCATACGCCCGATTACCAAGAATAAAATGAGTCTGGTCAGTTTCTTTAAATTTAATTTTAATTGCAGCCTGCTTTTGATTTTCAATAACTTTTTTCATTCCGGGTTTCTGCGCCTTTTTCATGCTAGAAAAATATTTGCCAATTCTTTGGATTATATCCTTTTCATTAAATTTACCCGCCACGCAAACAACTGTATTATTGGCTAAATAAAATCTTTCCATATACTGCATGAAATTCTTGCGCGTAAAAGACGCTACGGTTTTTTTCAATCCAATCGTATCTCTGCCCAATGGATTATTCTTATACAATAAATTTTCAAAGAGTTCATCCACCACTGACATTGGCATATCTTCACGCATATTTATCTCCTGAAGAATCGCTCCTTTTTCTTTTTTAATTTCTTCCTCCTCTACTTTCGAATTCAGATATATATCAGATATCACATCCAGCGCCACCTCAATGTGTTTCGCATCAACTTTAGCATAATAGGCCGTTCTGTTTTTAGAGGTAAAGGCATTTGATTCTCCGCCAATTGAATCGAGCTCCTCTGAAATCTCTGTATAAGTCGGCCTTTTCTGCGTACCCTTGAAAAACATATGTTCAATAAAGTGGGACAATCCCGCCTCCTTCTCTGTTTCATAACGAGAACCCACGCCAACCATCACCATCACCGTAGCCGTTTGTGTACCCTTCACAGGCGCCGTAATAATGCGCAATCCATTCTTGAGAATTGTTTTTTTATAATTCATCCCGCACTAACTTTCGCTATATTTCATATTTTGAAATATAGCGAAAAGTGTATTATATTTTTATTAAAACTATCCCCACAACCATCGTGCCTCAAAAGCTACAATCGAAAGTTAGTGCGGGATAAATACTATTTCTTTTTTTTATTTCTACTCACGCGAATTAAACCCGAGCAAGGAATGATTTCAATACCTTGTTTTTCTAATTCATCCAAAAACAAATTCATTCCAATGGAATCAGAAGAAATGTGTCCGGCAATCACAACATTGATATGCGCCTTTTCAGCTTCCTTGCGATGATCTTCGCTCATATGCATTCCAATAATTGTGCCAATGCCAGCTTGTGACATTTTTTCATACATTTTGATGCTACCCTCTGTTCCGCCGGTAATTTCAGTGATGGCAATTTTGCCAGCGCGATTATTCTTATCCCCCGCAAACAATGTTGGTCCAAGACCTTGCTTATCCGCTTCGGCATATTCCGGAACTTCTTTCAAAATATTCAAAATTTCATCCACATATTCCGGATTTTTCTTTTCAATTAAATTTTTCAAAAATGTTGCGACTAAATTGTCCGCTGGCGTGTGCACATTTATAAGGCTCATTTGTAAATTTTTTGCCGCCATAGGAGTTTTAAAATGATTCGCCGGACTCACACTGCGGGAAACCTCGCTGATTCGCACTTTCATCAAACTCTCGGCGATATTAATCGGCACACCATATTGTGACAGCACATCAGCCTGCAGATGCATCACATCATCCAAATATGACAAGCCCTTTCCAATCGGATGATGAGCCAGCACGGCATCCACGCCAAGTTCTTTGGCAATCAAAAGTTCGCCTGCGTCAATATCAACTCCGGCCATTATTTTTTTAATTTTTTTGCCGGAATCAAAATGAATTGTCGAATCCATATACGGATTGGTCAATCTTTCTGTATCAAAATTTTGCTTAGCCTCTTTATCTAATTTTTGATATTGTTCATTAATTCTGGCCAATTTTTTATCAACTTCTTTTTTCGAACGCAAATCATTTTTAATTCCCAACTCAATACCTAATTTATAAATATCTTGTAATTTCATTTGATTATTCACTTAATTTATTACCAATATAATTTTCTAGTTCTGAAATTTTAATTCTTTCTTGTTGCATCGTGTCACGATCACGCACGGTGACGGCGCTGTCTTCCAAAGTTTCAAAGTCAACCGTCACGCAAAAGGGCGTGCCGATTTCATCCTGTCGGCGATATCTTTTGCCAACATTACCATTGTCATCAAATTCGCACATCCATTTCATCTTCAGATTGTCAAAGATTTCTCTCGCTTTGGAAACCAATTCCGGTTTATTTTTCATCAGTGGAAAAATAGCCACTTTAATCGGAGCCATCATTTTTGGAAATTTCATAACCACTCGCGTTTCCTCGCCCACTTTTTCTTCCGTGTAGGCTTCCGCCAACAACATCAACACAATCCGTCCAACACCGACTGAAGATTCGATGATATGCGGCATATATTTTTCTTGCGTTTTTGGATCCACATAAGAAAGATCCTGTCCGGAATATTTGGAATGTTGAGTCAGATCATAATTTCCGCGCGCGTGCACACCTTCCAATTCCTTCCAGCCGAAAGGAAAATTATATTCAATGTCATAGGCTTCCTTGGCATAGAATACTAAATTGTCATGTTTGTGCCACTTGATATTTTCTTCACGAATGCCTAAATTTTTATAAAAATTCCAACGATATTCCCGCAGTTTTTCATATTCCTCCATCTCCTGCTCCGGATGAGTGAAATATTGCATTTCCATCTGCTCGAATTCGCGCGTGCGGAAAATAAACTGCCGGGCGGTTATTTCATTGCGAAAAGCTTTGCCAACCTGTGCTATGCCAAACGGAATTTTGACGCGCGTTGTGTCCAACACATTTTTATAATTCACATAAATGCCTTGGCAAGTTTCCCCGCGCAAATAGACTGGGTCTTTGCTCCAGTCTTCCGTGAAATTTCCCAAATTAGCTTTGACCAAAAGATTAAATTTTTTCGCTTCCGTAAACTCCTTGGCGCCACACTTGGTGCAGACAATTTTATTCTTGTTTTCCGCCAGCAATTTATTTATGTCTTCTTCGCTCATTTTTTCATCCGCCGTCACACCAATATCCTCCAGCAAATGATCAGCGCGAAGTCTTGAATGGCACTTGCGACATTCAATCAATGGATCAGAAAAGCCGGCCACATGCCCGGAGGCTTCCCAAATTTTCGGACTCATAAAAATTCCACTGTCTAGGCCGACAATATCTTTCCTGATTTGCACCATCGATTTCCACCACTCTCCTTTGACAGCATTTTCCAATTCCACGCCATACGGACCGAAATCATAGATCGAAGCAAATCCCCCATAAATTTCCGAGCTCGGAAACACAAACCCGCGCCTTTTACAAAGTGAAACAATTTTTTCCATCAAATTCTCAGTTGCCATAATATTTATAAAAATGATTAAATAAACCCTT
>CAZMNQ010000071.1:0-5231 GCA_964567695.1 uncultured Bdellovibrionales bacterium | reverse complement strand
CAGATCCCTGATCTTCGCCTTCGTCTTTTTCTGAATCTTCCGACTCGTCTGATTCATCAGATTCATTAGCTTCGTTTTCTAAGGCAGTATTTATAGCCTCCCATAGATAATAATATTTTTTAGGATCATGTTGACCGAATTGATTAAGACGATTTAAATAAAGTCCTTGCATGCCAGCTCTATCCACTCCGTTATAGATCATTGGCATTGCCATTCGATAAAAATGACCCCATTCAATTTCGCCATCTTTAACCGGTTGAGACTTGCTTCCATTACCGCCTTTATACCAAAATTTTGCCAAAGGTTTTGGTAATTGGAAATTAATTAAAAAATTATCGCTAAAACTATCAATGCCAAGCTCTTCTCGTTGTGATAAAAATTCTTGAGCCGACTGCGATCCGTGTATTGAAAAATCTGGCACATCATATCCACGCTCCATCATTTTCTGTATCATCTTATCCGTGAAGTTTGGATTTTTTTGTTGATAGCCAGTCATCAAAAGACGCATAACAGTGCGATATGCTTTTGATGTACCTTGAGCAAATGTGCGAACCTTTTGCAAATTCTCTAATTGTTCAGGAGTCAGTTCCGCTTCATTGATTCCATATTCTTTAATGTTATAAACTATTGGCTCTTCTTCCGGCTTTGCCAATTCTTCTTCTAAAGCTCCGCTTTCTGCAATTTGTTTGGCAACCTCCTCTAATTGCTCCAACTGTTCTTTTAACTTCTGCAACTGTTCTTCCGTGATTTCATCCGCACCAGCCTCTTTGGCCTCCTGCATTGCTTTTTCTGCTTCGGCTTTCATCTGCTCGGCCTGTTTGCCGATCTCTTGCATAGAAGCTTTTTCTTGTGGCTTTGGATTTTCCGGCTGTTGGCCAGGCTTCTGTAATTTTTCTAATTGCTCTTTAGCCTGTTGAAGTTGCTCTTGGAGATTTTCTGCCAAGAGATTTTCTTCATCTTTTCTTTCCTGTTTTTCCGCAGGACTGAGTTCTTGTTTTTGCGATTGCTTTGATTCTTTTTTCTGCTTATTTTGCGATTCTTTAGACGGTTTTTTACCAGCCTTGCTCTGAGGTTTTTGTTTCATTTTTTCCATCAGCTTCTGCATTTTCTCCTGTATCTCTTTGGCTTGCTGTGCTCGGGCAGAAGCCTCTGGACTCATCTCAGCTTTCTTATCACCAGCCTTAGTGGCTTCCGATTCTGTTTGGGTTGGACCGGACAAGGCGACTAATTTTGAAAACTTTGGCCAAATAAAATCACGCACCAGTTGAACTTGTTTTTTAGGCACTGCCATTTTTACACTTTGATTCAAAACAGATCGTGTTTGCTTATCAAAAATTTCTTGTACCGCTGGATGAGCACTTTTCAAAGCTTGCTCAAATTGCTCAGACTGAACGAGTCCCACCTGAGAAAGTGAGTAGAGGAGTGTAAGGTCAACCGCTTGCTTATAAGGTGCGGATTGAGGGATACCATTCGCAATTTCTTGCGTATTTATTTCTTGCTCATATAAGGCACGGAAGTTTTCCTCTGGCTGATCACTGTGCGAATTTTGCATCTCCAAATAGTTGACCGACGCTTCGTGAGTTGCTTCTACCAGTGATGTGAGAAGCTCCGGAGCAACTTTATTTTCATAACACCAGCCACGCAAAGCATTTAATTCACCATCTATCGGGTAGTTTAAGTTTCCAATTTCATGTCTAAGTTGTGCATTAACAACTCGTCTATCGCCAGCAAGCGATTCGCGAGGATAAATAATGACGTTAGGGATATCTGTTGAATTATCCGGACTTTTTGCGACACCCCAAGAATCACCAGCCATAGCTTGTACTCGAACTTTGCCGGAGAATCCCTTTTGCTCAATTCTACGAACTAAGCCGTGCGCTAAAATCGGGATAATCTCATTGAGATCCCGTTCAGCTTGGGACACTTCCGGTTTAGGCGGATGTTCCGGTGTAAATTGTGGGCCGTGTGATTCTATTGACATAATATTTACTGTTCATTTCTATCGGATACCTTCGGCAAGAATTAACATCATTGCATCCTTATCGGTCTTACCACGGCGGTAGGTGTCAGTGTGTGGCAGATAGGTCATAGCAATGGCGTATTGAGCTGGATTCCAGCCAGCTTTCCAATTTGGCATTTTGGAAAGGTCAGCCTCCCAGAGATGATTTTCGGAATAAAAGCGAGCCGCCTCAATCGATCCACGAAGAGAGATATCTCGTTCCATTCTCGTTTCGCCAGTTCTTGTTTTATAAGCTTCAACGACTTGGCGAGTACGATCAGAAATGGCCACAATATTCTTGAGGTCTTTCATAATCTTCACAGTTGTCGCATCAAGTGATATTTGTGCTCCCACATCATTGATCACATAGTCCCATGCTTTACGGAATTGTTCGTCATCAAGATTTTTAAGTGGGCTGACATTCTCTTTAAGAATAAGAGCTTCATCATGAGTGAATTTTTCTCTATTAGTGGTTGAGTCAGTTTCTCGGAATGGAGGATATTCCATTGTCATGATGTTCGAGCGGTCATCAATCGTTTCTGGCAAATCTTCAACGCCATCATATTCGGCTGGATTCATAAGACCAACAAAGGTTACTCCCGGAGCCGCCTTGATGACCTGATCATTTAAGAAAACTGTACGGTCGCCGTCAAGTAGGGAGTTAAAAAACTTTGTAACATTTGGTCGAAGCAAGTTCAACTCATCTAATTCCAGCACGGCGTTTGGCGTAGTTACGGCCGTTAAAATACGGGTTGGAATTCTTACTACTTCGCCGTCGGAAAGCTCCACATCATAGGTGAGGTCACGCTCTTCTTTGTCCGGAGAACACGCATATCGGAAAAGAGGGCGGTTAGTCTCGCCACAATAGAAGTCAGCCAATTTATTTTTACCAGTACCACGAGGACCGACAATTACAGTCATGCCTTTGGCGGTTAATTTCTCCCACTCTGGTGCTTTTTTATTTTCTACCAAATCCTCAAGATAAGCATTATTACCAAGACCAAGCTGGCGGTTTACCAGCGTGGCAAACCATGCAAATTTTTGTTCGAAATAAGGAGTAAGTTTAAAGTGTGTATCATGGGGTGGAATAAATTCATTTAAACTCTCATCAATTGAACGCAAGAATTGCTGGGTGCGGATTATATCCGATGAACGTTCAGCAAAATCATCCACGTCTTCAATTCCAGATCCGTTGAGTTTAAGAATTTCTTTTAATTTATCAGGATCAGTAAACGCATCAATTTGAGCTCCCAATTGTTTCGCTTTTTCATCATAGTCCGTATCATCCGGATTCAATTCGCCGTACTGTCTTGTCAACTCACCAAGGTTGGTTAACACTTCGTTGAAAGCTTTTAGCTCTCCTCGTCCTTCAAGAACAGCGTCGACAGATTCTAATCGTTCGCCTCGATGTTTTTCTGAGAAATTCATCAGTTCTCCCGGCTTAGCAATATTAGTTAATCCGTGTGCATCTTTAACAAATTTTACTTCAGAAAATTTCTTACCTCCTGATACAAAAACTTTACCGGGGACAGCATTCCATTCCGAGCTTTCTTCCGGTGTTTGGCAAACAGGAATATGGACTTTGCCAATAGTTATATATTGGCCAGCTTGAGCAAATTGTCGTTCCGGTTCATCAGCTTTTGTCGTAACAGTGGCGTCTCGCCTTCGTACTGCATGCAATCCTTGGCTCTCTGTGTGAGCAATAGGTTTTTCTTCTACGGCTGGTTCGGGTTCATTTTGGATACTTGTTTCTAAGGCATCGAGCTCCTCCAATGATCCTTCCAACGCAGTGATCATTTCGTCTCGGCTTTTGCCAGCGGTACTTTTCCATTCTGAAGGTAAAAGACGAGCTTTTTCTAAAGATTGTAAAACCTTTCCTCTTTTTTGAGAAATTTGTTCAGGAGTAAGTTTCTCCGCCTTTGGTTGCGTTGACGGAGTTTGCTCTTCCTGGGGTGCCGATTGTTTAAATTCAAATGATTCTCTCATATAATTATTTGTTGGTTTCTACCGTCTCTTTTAATAAGGAGACGAGTTCGTGAACGACCTTTGGTGATTCCTTAGGATAATACAGCAAAACCTTATCGAGAGCCGGCACGACTCTGATATGGCCTTCGTAACCCGGAACCCCAAACAGCCAACGACCTACAGTATCGACAGCAATTTTTTTACCGTCATTACTTTCGCCGTGGGCATCACACTTTACTGATTGATCGTAGAGAGGCAATGTACGCGCCTTCTCTTGTATAAAAACTTTCGCTGTCAATCCGAATGACTTTGGCGTTTGAATGTCAACCAACATATCAAGCGTCATTGTGTCATCCGGAAATGTTATTGCTGTTTTTTTCATATGTTTAAATTAATTTATTATATTACTATTTCTTCGTGACCAGCGGAGAAATAAGGAATGGGAATCTTATAACTTCTTCGACCGTAAATCCTGCCTCAATTGTTTTCACTGCAATCTCCATATTACCAGCTTTGGCAATTGCGATGATAACATCCAAGCCACCTTTTTTGAGAGATTCTTTCAATGATTCAGATACGCCATCATCACTACTGCCGTAACGGCGAGATCGGCTACTGTCACCATTGATATAATTATTCACCTCGATTGCTTTATCAAGACGACAGCTTTTAGCAACAATTTTTCGTACATCATCTATCCCGAATGTATCAATCGCTTGCGAGACATGGTATCCCTTACTGTAATCGCCAGCAAATTTTTCAAATAAGATGACCTCTTGTAAATTCGTAGCCACCTGTTTTTCTTTAAGATCATTGCCGACTTCCGAAACATCAGCGAGTACGCCACCCTTGTCGATAATTTGCTCAATTTCTTGCAAATTAAATGTGTCCAAAGCTGAATCTAAATCGTAGTAATCACGCAGCCTTGGTAATTTTCTTGCCATACTATGAACGACGGCAAAACTGGAATCATACTGATGTTTTGCGAGAGCTTCCTTGACTTGATTATATTCATCATACGAAATGCCGTCAGAAAAAATCTTTTCGACTTCAGCAAGCGATAGCCCACGCAACGCTGAAATAAAGTCATTTATATCGTGGACATTTTTCGCAACATTCGCTATTTGAGTTATGTTGAGTTCATAACCAAATTGTTTTGTGTTGTTCAAAACAGCAACAGCAACCGGTAATTTAACATCTTGTCTTAGCAGGGTGGTGGTATCATCCAAATCAAATGATCGCAAACCATCTTCAAGACCATTTATAT
>CAZMNQ010000070.1:0-5455 GCA_964567695.1 uncultured Bdellovibrionales bacterium | reverse complement strand
AATAATTAGGGATGGATTTTATCTTTACCCAGATTAGGATGTTGCCAGCGGAGACGCTTGATTTCAGCAATGATTTTTTCATCCCACTTCCGGACTCGCTTGGTTTTGGGAGCCTTGGATTTATCATTGAGAGCTTCCAGTTTACCGCCTGACTTTTTCCAAGTGGATTTCCAAAGATAGAGGACGCGTCTCTTTATTGGAAAAGCATCGAGAGTGGCTTGCAGTCCGTGTTTTTCCCAAAAGACTAGAATACGAGCTTTTTTGAGAGCTTTTTCACTGACCATATACTTGTATTTGAGGTAATGATTATACACTGTCAAAATACCTTTAATACCAGTATATTTGCAATGAATTTTGTGAAAAAACGGCATGTCTCTATGACCTCATAGAGTGCAATATGTTAATGAACTTACACAGCGACGTCGCTCTTTTAGAGTTAAAGCTCTTAAAAAGCCAGAAAAGCCTTATTTTAAAGGATTTAAAAAGAAAATCTCTTTTTTTATTTTTAATTTCATCCGGAAGTTATCCACAGGGCACCAGAGCAAAGTTCGGTACCCTGCAAGCACACCTCTATTAGCGTTAACATAAACTAATTATTACGCTCTATTTTTCCTTAACCGCAAATTTAAACGCTTCCGCCACGGTTTTAGCCAGGCGAAAAGTAGTATAATTTTCTCCCAAATCGGATGTTACTTGAAAATCTTGAATATCTTGAGGCTGTAATTTATTTTTTCTAAGTAATTGTTCTATTGTTGGTAACAGTTTCTCCGATAAATTTCTTTCCTCCAAAAAAGACAGCTCGTCTAAAACCTTTTTTTCATCTTTTAAAACAATTCTAATCCAGCCCGATTTAATTTCTAACAAAAGATATTTGCTTTGAAGCAATCTTTGGGCATTATCTCTGTGGCAAGCTACAGGATATAAATTGGCAATCTCGCCCCGCTTAGCGGGGAATAAAATTTTCATTTTTTTATTTTTTCCCAATCAAAATTCCAGGGATCGTCTTTGCGACCTTCTGCAATTTGGTTATGGCCCAAAACATATTTAATCTTATGGTTCTTTTGCAAAAAGTCAATTAATTCTTTTAGGGCTGCGTATTGTTCCCGGGTAGGAAAATCCTCTCTAGTATTCATGATTTCTATTCCCAGCGAAAATTCGTTCACATTTTTTCTGCCATCGGGAGTTTGGCTTATTCCGGCGTGAAAAGCCGTATTTTTTTCCTCCACCAAACGATAAATAATTCCTTTTCTGTCGATTAAATAGTGCGGAGCTACTCCGTATTGCCGGTATTCTTTAATTAAACCTTCCAAACTGTAAGGATTTCCGGAAAGCGCGTCATAAGAAGAATGAATTATTATCGTGTCTATGGTTCTTTGAGCTGATTTAGCAAAACCCCAACTTACCAGACGGTTTTCTATCGATAAAGAATCTTCCGGGAATTTTTCCGCCGTTTTTCCCGCCGGATTATCCGATTCGGCTGGATAATCATCCGCCTCTGAATCCGCGGGTGCGAATGGAGCTAAAATCAAATTGTCTTTTAATTCTTCTTCCGGTTTTTCCCGGCTGATTTTAATGAAGCTGAAGTGATTTTGATTGAGAAAAAAAATTACCGTTAAAAAAGCTAACGGCAGGATAACCGCTAAAAAAACAGCCCCGAGGATAACTGCAGATTTTTTCATAAATAAAAAGCGATTTTGCCCCGCTTTTCAATGTTCCTATCATAGCATATTTTCGGTCTATCATCTAAATTTTTGTAAATCCGAGCTCTTTAAGCTACGCAGCCTGCCCCGTAGTTCTGCCCTTGGCAGATACTTCTGGGGTTAGAACCGGGTTTATATCGAAAATAATTCCAGGCGAGAATTAAAATCTGGATATTCTTTTTCTAATAAAGGAGCGGCAATCAAAGATAAAATATGATTTTCTTCGTATACATATTCCATTGTGAAATTTTTTCCATTATCCCTATTAAAATCTTTCAGAGATTTTTTAGCATTTTTAAAAAATTTTGCAATTCTTTCCGCCATACCTTCATGCAATTTCATATTAGAATTATCCCGCCTGCAAAACTCTCTTTCATAGAGCATCGCAAAAATTTCTGCAATTTGTTGTCTTTTGAATGGATAGTTTTCAACTTTTATATTAGGATAATATTTTTTAACTAGCGGAATTACAAGGTTTTTTATTTTTTCCCTATATTTATCAGATACATCGGTAACATTACCTTTAGTCATGTATTCACCAAATTTTTTAATGTATTGTATGTCAAAAACGTTATGTGCCATTTCATGTGCAATAAATTCATCGTAAGTTAGTCTGCCTCCATTCATAAATACAATCTCTAAAGCTTGCGTATTCTTTATGGCGCTATCCATGATTTTTTCAAATTCATTTTTCGAATAAATACCTACGAAATCAGTCCTCTTCCCTTGCATAAAATCCTGCTCATCAAACTGATCTTTTGGCACTCTTTCAACTTCCTGATTTTTAAATTTATAAAATTCTTTTTCATCAAGAAAAATTAGGGTTATATTTTCCATATATTCTTTGCTAAATAACCCGGTCCGTTGGATTGAGTTTAATGATCTAATGACAGTTTCCTTAAGCTCTGAGTTTCCCTTATTTTCTTTTGGATTATTTTTGAGAAATCTATTTTCGTTCATAAACAATTTAGTATTTATAGGATTTACTTACTAAGTATATCACACCACGAGTCCGATTCCCCTTATGGGTAATAAAAAACAAGGCTTCAATTAGCCTCATTTTTCGGGTAATATTTCAAGCTATATGGCAACATTTCAAGAGAACTTTTTAGAAAAATTGCTTATCTAAAATTTTTACAGTTTGATTAGCGGATGGGCGCCGGTAATGGTTTTCACTGCGACTCCATATTTGGCCGTAAAAGCGCGCGAAGCGGCTTTCTTATCTTTCCATTTTATTTCATACGCGGAAATTTTTTCTCCCTCTTTTACAACCAAATCCACTTCGGATCCGGTTCGCGAACGCCAAAAATAAAGATTCTTAATTTGGCCGGCCAGCATATTCTGTTTGGCAAATTCCGCCACTATCCAATTTTCCCAAAGATGTCCGATATCCGATCGCAATGGATTAGTAGAAAATTCATTTAAAATCGCATTGCGCACTCCTGTATCCCAAAAATATATTTTGTGGTTTTTAGAAATTTCTTTTCTGGGATTAGTGTTAAAGGCCGGCAAACGAAAAATAACAAAAGTCTGTTCCAATAAATCCAAATAGCGTTCGACGGTTGCCCTGGCTATTCCTAAACCGGAAGCCAGTTCATTTATCGACACTTCCGATCCGATTTGATGCGCCAGCAAGGCCAAAAGTTTTTTAATCAATTCCGGAGTTTTTATCAATCCCATTTGCAAAACATCTTTAAACAGATAATCTGAAATCAGATTCAGCAGATATTGTCTTTTATCATTTTCCAGCAATACCGCCGGATAGCCTCCAAAAACCATGGATTGCATCAGTAATTCCAATATTTGATTAGAAAAATTATTTTCTATTTCTTTATCAGCATAAACATCGGAATACCATTCCCTGGAATAAACAACCTCTCTGAATTGCAAAGGCGTAATGAACAATTTTTCATTTCGTCCAGTCAAGCTTTCCGCCGACTTATTCAGTAAATCCAGACTGGACGATCCTAAAAGAATAATTTTTACAGCTAAACTTGAATCATGCCAGCCTTTCACAATTGAGCCGATTTGCGGCAAGCGCTGCGCTTCGTCAATAATTAAATAATCCGGATTGCCAAAACTTTGCATTGCTTCCTTTGGAGACAGCAAAGCGGCAGAAATTACTTTTTGTTTATCGATGTCGATATCCAAATTCAAGAAAAAACTCTTTTTTGATTTTAGCGCATGCTTAACTAAGGTGGTTTTTCCCACTTGCCTGGCTCCGATAACAATGGTTATTTTCTTGGAGATAAGATAATTTATAAGTTTTTTCTCCGCTTCTCTAGCTATATACATACTTACATTATATAAAAAACCGTACATTTTGTCAAGTGTACTTTACAAAATATAGCTACCGCCAGCTGTTTTTATAAAAACAGCAATAAAAAACAAGGCTTCAATTAGCCTCATTTTAATCTATCAAAATATTCTCTAAGTTTTCTTCGGCCTGCTCCGCTTTTCCAATACAATTCTCTTTTTTCGCTTCTTTTTCTGTTTCAAAATTTTCAGTAAACAGTAGCCTCAATGGTCTTCTATTTTTTGTTGATTTCACTTGTCCGGAATTATGTTTTTGCAGTCTTTGTTCTAATTCATAAGTATATCCGACATAAGTCTTTCTATCCCTAAGACTTTGTAAAACATACACAAAAAACATATATTTTATACGAGCGGGCCGCCCTATGGGCGAGCCTCGCTCAAAAAAATTTCTTGAAATTTTTTTGAGTATATTTACAACTACGCTCGAACTTACTTTATCAAAAATTCGTGAGAAAAACAATTGCCCGCCCCGCCGTTCGGCGGGGCGGGCAGGAACGAAACAAAAAAATCGGCTCGCGGGCAAAAAATTTCCTCCCCTAAAACCCCTCCATTTTTTGCCCGCTCGCCGAGAATCTTTTATCATTTTTACCCGAATTTCCTAAAATTTCCTCAATAATTCTTGACATAAATATAAAAAATGATACTATAAGATTGTTGATGAAATGTAAGTAATCAACCGGCTGCCTAACGCATAGGCAAACAGTTCTTTAAAAAAGAGGTGTGCCAATGGCAGCTAAAAATTACAAAATGAAGGAAGCATTTGTTTTAGTGGGTGTGATAGCCGCTGGTAAATCCTATATCGGCAGGCTGATTGAAAATTGTTTTGATATTCCTTTTTTTGAATATGAAGACATTTTTATTGAAGCACAAAAAGATCATCCCGATGATTTTTTGAAACTGGCTGAACCCTTGGCCGAAAAAGCCATTTTTGAATTTTTAGACAAGAGAGGAAGAATTTGCTTTGAGAATACTATGAATAGGCCATATTCTTTGGCTATTCTGAAAAAACTTCAGCAAATTTCTGATGTCAGAATAATTTATGTTGACACGCCCATTGACTTGGCTCGTCGGAGACTTCGGCAAAGACCTAAAAGCACACACGTGCGATGGACGAAGGAAGAGTTGGATAAAATTTATGCTGATATCAGAAGGGTTGAACTCGATTACGACATTATTGTAGACAATTCAAGCTCTTCAGACGAGGAGATTAGGAGAAATCTGCAAGAATTAATGTCGGAAAGAGTGTGGTGCAGTGATTGTGTGGAAATAAGTTTCAGGGGGCAGAAATTAAAATTCGACAGCTGGTCTGGTGTGAATTTAACCCCCTACGATATGGAATATCAGCCATGGAGGGCCTCATTCCGCAAAGAGAATTTGGGATATTCAAGGCACTACGATTTGAGGCCCGGAGATGTTGTGATTGATGCCGGCGGCTATGA
>CAZMNQ010000069.1:3424-5477 GCA_964567695.1 uncultured Bdellovibrionales bacterium | reverse complement strand
AAATCTCGGTTGCCTACCCCCTTTTGAGCATTTCGTACATTCTCACAGCTTTGGGCGCTTATTATTTTTTTGGGGAAAGATTAAACTCGATCAACATCGCCGGTATATTCATTATTATGCTTGGCGTTTCTTTGATTTCTGCTAAGTAATAATTTTCAAGCAAATTATGGCAAAAAAGGCTCTCATCACCGGTTCGGCGGGACTCATCGGCTCGGAATCAGTCCGTTTTTTCGCGGAAAAAGGATTTGACATCGTTGGAATCGACAATGATATGCGGAAATACTTTTTCGGCGACGAAGCCAGCACCGAATGGAATAATAATTTACTCAAAGAAAAGTATAAAAATTACAAACACTACAAGGCAGATATTCGAAACAATGATGAAATTGAAAAAATTTTTAAGGAACATAAATTCGACTTAATCATCCATACCGCCGCCCAGCCTTCACATGACTGGGCCACCAAAGAACCGCTGACAGATTTTACCGTGAACGCCAACGGAACTTTGAATCTCCTTGAAGCCTTCCGAAAACACTGTCCGGAAGCGGTTTTTATTTTTACATCAACCAATAAAGTCTACGGCGACAAACCAAATGAACTGTCTCTCGTGGAGCTGGAAAAAAGATGGGAAATTGAAAAAGGGCACAAATACTGGAACGGCATCGATGAATTCATGAGCATTGACCAATCCAAGCACAGTGTTTTCGGCGCTTCGAAAGTGGCCGCCGACATCATGGTCCAGGAATACGGAAGATATTTTGGCCTGAATACGGGAACTTTCCGCGGCGGCTGTCTCACCGGTCCCGCTCACAGCGGAACCCAGCTTCACGGTTTTCTTGCCTACCTCGTGAAATGCGTTGCCACCGGTCAAAAATACACAATTTTCGGTTATAAGGGCAAACAGGTGCGCGATAATATCCATAGCTTCGACCTGGTGAATATGTTTTGGAATTTTTATCAAAAACCCAGGCAGGGAGAAGTCTATAACGCCGGAGGTTCGCGGCATTCCAATGTTTCAATGCTCGAAGCCATTGAAAAAATAGAAGATATCTTAGGTAAAAAAGCCAATTACGCATATGTTGACGAAAATCGCATCGGGGACCATATTTGGTATATTAGTGACGTTTCAAAATTCAAAAAGCATTATCCCGATTGGGACTTCAAATACGGAATTGACGACATTCTGAAACAAATCTGTGAAAGCGGGCATTTCTAACGCGAGAAATTATGAAATATAAGAATATTTTAATCACCGGCGGAGCGGGTTTTGTCGGATCGAATCTGGGACTAAAGTTGAAAGCGAAATATCCCGATGCGGATATTTTTACTATGGACAATCTCAAAAGACGCGGGTCGGAACTGAACATTCCCCGCCTCAAAAAAGCAAATGTTAATTTCATTCACGGCGATATTCGAAACAAAGAAGATTTTGAGGAAATAGAAAGCACTGATTTGATTCTTGAGTGTTCCGCCGAACCTTCGGTTCTCGCTGGTATTACATCCTCTCCGTCTTATTTGACTAATACTAATCTGGTCGGAACAATCAACTGTCTCGAATTTGCCCGACAGAAAAAAGCTGATTTTATTTTTCTTTCCACTAGCCGAATTTATCCTATTGATCCCATCAACAATCTAAAATACATCGAAGAGAAAAAAAGATTCAATCTGGCTGACAAACAAGCAATTTCTGGCGCTTCAAAGAACGGCATTGCGGAAAATTTTCCACTCGAGGGAGCCCGTTCGCTCTACGGAACGACCAAACTCTGCTCCGAGTTAATCTTACAGGAATATATCTATAATTACGGATTGAAAGGCGTCATCAACCGCTGCGGTGTCATCACCGGCCCCTGGCAGATGGGAAAAGTTGATCAAGGGGTTTTTGTTTTGTGGGTTGCAAGGCACATTTTCGGCGGAAAACTTTCTTATATCGGCTACGGTGGCACCGGAAAGCAAGTTCGGGATTTCATCCACATTGACGATTTGTTTGATATTCTTAATATTCAGCTGAATGACATCGAAAAATTCAATGGAAATACATACAACATTGGCGGCG
>CAZMNQ010000069.1:0-3324 GCA_964567695.1 uncultured Bdellovibrionales bacterium | reverse complement strand
GAAATGGGCAGCCGGTATTTTTTCATCATCCTCTATGTTCTCCTCGAAAAATGGCTGTCGAGGGGAGATTATAAGAAGAAAACTATCAACAATGCAAAAGGAGCTTAGAAATATTTACCAAAACAGATTTAAAAACGAGCTGAAGAGCAAAAATAGGATATGGAAGATTCTCTGTGAAGAATATTTTCAAAAATTCATTAATGCCAAAGATGATACAGTTTTAGATATTGCAGCTGGCTATGGAGAGTTCCTAAATAATATAAAAGCTAAAAGAAAGATAGCTGTTGATTTAAATGAAGATATCAGAAAATTTGTCAACGAAGACGTGGAGGTGATTATTTCCGATTGCAGAAAAATTGAAAACATAGAGAGCGCCTCAATAGATAAAATATTTATAAGCAATTTTTTGGAACATCTTAATAATACTGACGAAGTTATCCAAGTACTTCAAGAGTGTCACAGATTGCTGAAGCGGGGAGGGGAAGTTCTGATTCTTCAACCAAACATCTATTATGTTAAAGAAAAGTACTGGTTTTTCATTGATCACAAAACTCCCCTAACACATGGAAGCCTGGTCGAGGCGCTGGAAATTTGTGGATTTGAAATCGTGCTGATCAAAAAGAAATTCCTCCCTTATTCGACAAAATCCTTCCTTCCACAAAACAATTTTTTCATTAAAACCTATTTAAAAATACCGATTTTCCAGCAAATTTTCGGAAAACAAAGTTTTGTTGTTGGAAAAAAATTATAAAAATTAGTTTAAGACGCCAGAAATGATGGATATTGCAAAAAACAAGACCTTTATTTTTGGGTTGTCCCTTGTTGTTCTTTTTTTTGTTTTTACGGCTATTATAACATATCCGCTTATAACAAATCTCACGAAAGGCGTTTTGGGACCCCCGCCGCTTGAAGATCACCGGATATATCTTTGGGAAATTGATCACTTTGGAAAAAGTATTTTTTTTGATTTCAAAAACCCGCTGGTGGCTGAAGATATTTTCTATCCTCGGGGATTGCATTTTCAGGATATGAATTTCACCCTCTCGGCGATAATTGTTTCCCCTCTTGGTTATTTTCTGAAAAATCCGACCATCGCTTATAATATCTGGATTTTTATCGGATACGTTCTTTCAGGAATATTCGCATTTCTGCTGGCTAATCATCTTACCAGAAATAAATTCGCGAGCCTTTTAGCCAGTCTTATCTTCACTTTTTCCCCTTATCACTATCAAGTTGTCTACAACGGCGAACTCGAATTAAGCGGAATTTTTTGGATACCGTGTTTGTTGTATTTTTTTCTGCTATTTTTGGAAAAAAAGAGCTTGCGCTACGCCATCTTTACCTCGCTAATTTTTTCGCTAACTGCTCTGTCTTCCGGTTATTACGGTGTGTTCTCGATCATCACAATCGCCGTGTTCGCTCTTTTGTATTTTCTATTTAAGAAAGAAGAATTTATAAAATGGAAAAATATTGGATCCAAGAGGGCAGTCAAGATACTTTTCTTTTTAGCAATTTTGGCGCTGATAATTTTAACTCCTTTTTATCTTGCCCTGTATAGATCAGACAGAATCATCACTGAAAGCGGTTATAACACTTTTCTTAATTCTTTCAAATATGAAATGGACGGCGGCGTAGCCGACATTATTGACTATATAACTCCGCTCCCCTTTTACTATAAGGATTTAGGCTTCGGCTACAGAAACTGGAATGTCTGGCCGGCGAATAGCTATTATATTTCTTTTTTGCTTCTGCCGGCTCTTTTGATTTATTTTTTTAGAAGGAATAAAAAACGCATTGAAAAAATAATTTTTTACACTTTTTTGGTTCTTTTCATTTTGTCAATGGGTTCGTCTCTGCGATACGATCACGCGCTCGTCAAACCTTTCGGCTTGAGCTATATCCCTCTCCCCGGTTCGATTCTGCATATCTTACCGGTGATCAGCGACGCGAGAATAATTGCCAGGCTCGGTATTTTCGTCAATCTTTTCGCGAGCCTTTTGATCGGATTTATGTTTTTGCCAGCATTTTCGGAAAAATTTGGAAAAAAGACGAAATTATTTTTTCTCTCGATTCTCTCCTTGTTTTTTTTCGCTGAAACCTATACTTACGTCATTCCTTCTAAAATAAAACCCTCCGTCGCACCCAAGGTTTATGAAAAAATCACCAAAACCAAAGGAGATTTTTCCATTATTGAGTACCCTTTGAGAATCGCCGCGGGATATCCTTTTAATGAAGAAGAGCTTTTTTATCAAACAATCCACGGTAAAAAGACCGTCTTTGGATTCGCGCCTTTTCGGTCAAAATCACTCGAAACGCATTTGAACAAATTCGGCGCTTTCTCCCAAGATAAAGGAGATTTCAGGATTGATAGGGATTATCTAAAAAAAGCGAAAGTAAAATTCATTCTTGTGAACAAGCTAAAAATTGACGGTTTATATCCTGATAAAAAAGAAGAAGTATATAAGAAAATAACAGCTGAAATAAAATCAATCCCCAGCGCTTCTATGCAAAGTGTTGAAGGAATAGATTTATATGAAATAAAAAATTAATTTCTACCGGCAGAAAAAAATGAATTTACTTCTAAACACAAAATCAAATACCAGACGACTAGCTTTTTTGTTGATAGCCGTTTTTTTCCTTCTGATTGTTTTTTCCAATATTTACCTAGAAAAAACCAATCTTTTCCTGGGAGTGGACGGAAATTGGAAGTACAGCATCAAAAGTCTACCGCTCCAAAACCAAGTTCTTGGCAAGGATGTTTTCTTTCCATACGGTCCTCTCGCGCCGTATCTATTTCCTTCCCCCGTCGTTTCCCAGTCGTTTTTTTTAATGTTGCTTCCGGAATTATTCAAACTGCTTCTTTTTGCCCTGATTTTTTATTTAATATACAAATTTACTAGATTCAACTTAAAATCTCTTCTTTTCCTAATCCCTCTGTCTCTTTTTCTCAATGGAGGATTCTTTACAACATATACTGATCTTGTCATTCAAATTATCCTCTTACTTCTCCTGTTAAACATCAATAAAGGCAGTATCGAGCTGAACAATAAGAATGCTATAATTTTGGCTGTTTTTTCTTCCGTACTTTTACTTTTCAAATTCAGTCTGGGTTTGGTGTCAGTGGGAACAATATTTTTGCTTCTGATTTTTAATTTATGGAACAGCAAAAAAGAGCTGATTAGAAAATTATCGATTTTTTCGGTAAGCTTTATTATTTTCACCTTGTTGACATTCTACTTAACCGCTCATACCATCAATATTTTTCCGTATATAATGAATTCTCTGGCTATCAGTAAGCTATACAAAGAATTTATGGCGATTAAC
>CAZMNQ010000068.1:0-5488 GCA_964567695.1 uncultured Bdellovibrionales bacterium | reverse complement strand
TGGAGCGAGTCAGTTTCGCTCAAAATAGGTTCGGACTTTGTCATATAATTGCACCCGAATAAAACTTTAAATACACCTACTTGTGATTTAAAGTTGATAGTAATATTAAGGCTAGATTAAAACAAAAAATCAACTAATTCGCATATAACTAGTTGCAAAATATCACCTTTTCCTCCTTCTCGCGTGAAAAGCTTGGTGGACTTCTTTTAATTGCTTGTTGGTAACATGGGTATAGACCTGGGTAGTGGTGATCGAGGAATGACCAAGCATTTCTTGCACACTGCGGATGTCCGCGCCGTTCATAAGAAGATCGGTGGCAAAGGAATGGCGCAGAGTGTGCGGATGGACATCTTTGATAATGCCGGCTTTGGCTGCATAATATTTGACGATGCGCTGGATGCTGCGAGGCGTGATGCGCAGGCCACCCGTAGAGACGCCCCGACGGGGCGTCTCTACCTTTTTAAATTTCTTCAACGCTTTTTCATCCCGCACAAACAAGGCCGGATCAATGTCAGTTCTTTTATCCAAATATTTTTGCAATGCTTTAGCTGCGCCATCAGAAACAAAAACCACGCGTATCTTATCGCCCTTGCCACGCACACTGAATTCCCGATTTTTCAAGTCTAATTTATCCCGATTGATATTGGTCAATTCTGACACACGCAATCCGGCTGAGAAAAGTAGTTCCAGAATGGCTCGATCCCTCAGTGCCTTGAAACTTGAGCCACTGGCCACTTCCAAAATCATCTCAACCTCTTCCGCTTCCAAAAATTCAATTTCCTTGCTGGAACTTTTTCCAATCTCCACCTTCTCTGCCTGCAACGACTGAATGTCCCGCTTGGCTAAATATTTCAAAAAGCTCCGAATAGAAATAATATAATAATTTTGCGTGATTTTTTTTAGTTTATTCCCCTTAGCATCTTCGAAACGGCTTAAATAGAAACGGAAGCTCCTAACCAAGTCATCGGTAATCTCCTTTGGTTCATTGATTTTAGCCCAATCTAAAAACCTGTCCAAATAGTGACTATAATTCTCCGCTGTTTTTTGCGATCGGTTTTTTTCAATCTCTAAATATTCCAGAAATTGACTTTTTAGGTCTTTTATGTTCATAATCGTGAGTCGTTAATCGCGTATCGTGCATCACATATCGTGGAACGCAAATCGTGAATCGATACGATATGCGATACACGATTTACGTTCCACGACATTGTGCGACACTGCTGTATTTATCTTACTCCAAAAACGCAAAAAAATAAACATTTAGCCCCTTAATTTGGGAAATTCCTTGTTTTTGGCTGAAATAAGCTCACGCCAGACTTGCGATATTTTGGGTCTTTTTGCGTTTGACAAAGCCAAACCATGCTGATATACTGGTTATTATTAAAAATTAGGGCGCTGGAATGATGAGCTAAAGATGCCCAGAGGCATCCTCTCTATATGTCCAAAGCCAAGAAGAAAGATTAATGTCATTAGTAAGCTACTTATTGCATTATCCAGAGACTTATTCGGCCGTGACAATTTAAGAGACCTGCTTATGCGTGTTTATAAAGGACAGCGGAATATTATCAACTTTATAAAAGAACATCGCACCATAAAACTCCTTCACTTATTTAGAAATTACTCAGCGCTCGTCGTGGTTATCTCGAGCGCCATTTTAGTTTCAACTACTAACCTCGTAGCTGGCAAAGAGTCCAGTGGTTTTTTATTTGGCTATTTTGGTTCGTCCCAAGATGATTATACGAGCCCATTGGAAAACAAAATGTTTCTCAAGGCCGATAAAAAAGATGGCTTAGCCTTGGTTCCTCTGGCGCAAGCCAGCACAGCTCCAGATCCGGAGTCAAAATCAAATGCGGAAGAAGAAACCGTGCTTATGACAATGCAAGGCCAGGCCTTGATAGCTGGAACCAGTCCGGTTAAAAAAGATCCGCAGGAAGATGGTGGTGTAAAAATCTATGAAGTTCAATCCGGGGATACGGTTGGCGCGATTGCTTCAACTTTCCACATAACGACAAACACCATTCTTTGGGCAAATGAAATCGATGATGTCGATTCCATAATGCCAGGCGACAAAATATTTATTTTGCCGATTGCCGGACTTTCTTACACTGTTAAGAAAGGAGACACTATTGATTCTATAGCGAAAAAATATAAAGCAGAGGAAAGCAAAATTCTTTCTTTCAACGATCTACCAGCTAATGGTGATTTAAAAGAGGGTCAAGAAATAACCATCCCTGACGGACAGAAAGAGATTGTCGCTCCGCCAGCTGTGGCATCAGCTGTTGGAATTACCGCTCGCCCATATGAGCCATTCGAAGCGATTGGCAAAAAACTCAGCGGTAAAGCCGGAACGGGACATAGCTTCCCATATGGATATTGTACTTGGTATGTCGCTCAGAGAAAATATGTGCCTTGGTCAGGGAATGCCGGAGCTTGGTTATATCACGCGAAATCTATGGGTTATGCCACCGGCAGAACTCCAAAAGTCGGAGCTATTATGGTTTCTTCTGAGTCTTGGTGGGGACATGTAGGAATCGTGGAAAGCGTCAAAGGCAACACATTTACGGTTTCCGAAATGAATTATAAAAGCTTTGCTAAAAAATCTTACCGAACGGTCAGTGCTAATAGCCGTGCGATTAAAGGATTTATATATTAGTTTGCAGAAATTTAAAAAGCCTGGTTTTTACACCAGGCTTTTTTGTTTTTGAGAAAATTTATGTCACTTAATTTTAAATTATAAATTTTAAGTTTTAAATCAATTTTAAATTAATAAATGCTTAAATTTTAAAATTAATTTATTTTGATTTCATTAAAAATTTATAATTTTCGTAGTGGCGCAATTGAAGCGGAGAGCTTTTTAAGTCCTACTCGGGAAAAAGCAATTGTCAAAATATCACCTTGGGTTGAAATAATCAAACCTTCGCCAAACATTTCGTGCTTGACGCGATCGCCATCTTTATAATTTGTAGTTGGTAGTTCCTGCCTATCCGGCAGGCAGGCTTGGTTTTTAACTGATAAGCTTTCCAAATTTATTTCTGCATTTGGTTGCCAATTAGTGGATCGCTTTTTAGGTTGAGCATCTTCCTCAAGAAGATGCGTTGGAATGTCATCGATAAATCTGGAAGGAGAATTAATTTGCGTGGAACCATAAATATTTCGTTCGCGTGTGTACAATAAATAAACTTTTTCTTTGGCGCGCGTAATGCCGACATACATCAATCTTCGCTCTTCTTCCATTTCATTGTGATCAATCAAGCTCCTGGAATGTGGCAGGATTCCCTCCTCTAATCCAACAATAAACACAACTTTAAATTCCAAGCCCTTGGCACTATGCAAGGTCATCAAGTGCACCGATTCGACAGTCTGATCAATATTGTCCGTGTCAGCAATCAACGCAATTTCTTCCAAAAATAAACTTAAACCTTCCTCACCAACAAAATCATCGTATTTTTTTGAAACAGTCAAAAGTTCGCGCACATTTTCATAATGCGCCTGTCCTTCATCTGTCCCATCTTGCAAAGATTTTTCATAACCGCTCTCCGTGAAAACAAAATCGATCAAATCCGTAACCATCATTTTGGCAGCCTTTTCTTTGGCGCGTAAAATAAAATTGCAAAATTTTATAATTGCGTCAATCTTGCTAGTGTTTAATTTTGAACTATCATCGATTTTTAATCCGGCTTCAACATAATTCAAACTCTGCTCACGAGAAAAATCCAACCATTTTTTCAAACTAACTTCACCCACGCCACGCCGCGGTTCGTTAATAATTCTTTCTAACGCGACCTCATCATTAAAATTTTGAATCAAACGCAAATAAGCAATCATATCCTTAACTTCTTTTCGTTGATAGAACTTCACACCGCCAATGATGCGGTATGACATGGAATTTCGCAGCATCGCTTCTTCCACGATGCGGGATTGCGCGTTGGTGCGATAGAGCACGACAAAATCGGAAAGCCTCAGCTTTTCGTCCCAAACCGCGTCGAGGGACCCCTCACTGTTACAACAAGATTCCTCGACAAGCTCGGAATGACAAAGTTTGTCGATTTCTGAAACAATAAACTCCGCTTCCGCTCGCTCATCACGCGCTTCAAAGGCCGTGATCAGATGCCCGCCCTTGTTGTCAGTCCAAATGGCTTTATCTTTGCGATTCACATTTTTAGAAATCACGCCGTAGGCCGCATCTAAAATATTTTGCGTCGAACGATAATTCTGTTCCAATTTGATGACTTTAGCGCTCGGATAATCTTTTTCAAAATCTAAAATGTTTTGAATGTTCGCCCCGCGCCAAGAATAAATTCCTTGCCAATCATCACCCACCACACACAGATCGCCCCATTTTTGCGCCAGCATTTTCACCAAGGTATATTGGGCGTGATTGGTATCTTGGTATTCATCTACCATAATATATTTAAAGGTATTTTGATATTTTTCCAACACCTCAGGAAATTGTTGAAATAATTTTACTAAAAGCATTAAAATGTCGTCGAAATCCAAGGCATCCTGTTCTTGCAATCTTTTTTGATAGACTGTATAAATTTTAGAAATAATTTCTTCATAATAGCCACCGGTTTGCATTGCAAAACTTTGAGCATCTATCAATTCATTCTTTGCCTTGGAAATTGCGCCTAGCATTGCCTTGGGCTTAAACTGATCAGTGTTAATTTCCAACTCTTTCATCACTTTCTTCATCAACGATTCCTGATCTTGCACATCAAAAATATTAAAACTTTTTTTGTAACCGATCTTTTCAATTTCATAGCGCAACATCCGCACACAAATTGAATGGAAAGTTCCAACGGCTGGCAATTTATTTTTATCATCATTCAAAAGTCCCAAAATCCTTTCTTTCATCTCTTGCGCCGCCTTGTTCGTAAAAGTCACCGCCAAAATATTCCGCGGTGAAACCTGTTTCTCCTGGATCAAATACGCCACGCGATGTGTCAACGCCTTGGTCTTCCCTGAACCCGCCCCCGCAATAATCAAAACTGCGCCCTCTGTGGTCTCAACCGCCTCTTTTTGTGCTGGATTCAATTTTTCTAATAAATCTTTCATAGTTTCTTAATTTTAACATACTAAAGGCAAAAAAACGATTTCCGCGCTATGGGCGAAACACCGCTTTTTTAGCTTTTAAAAAAATATTCCCGCACTAGCGGAATACCAAGATACAAATTGAAACTTATGCGCGTTAAGAAATTTCCTACTAACACTCTTCTTAGCCTTTTTGGGAATTTTAGCGCATAAGTTGAAAATTTGTCTTGGTATGTAGCCGTGCGGCCTTTTTCTTTTTTGCCACTTTTCTTTTGGGAAAAGAAAAATGGCGTAGTGAGTTTTTTCTGGAAGAAAAAACTAGCGCTGTAGATGCCAAAAGAAAATAACGCCCCGCGGCAGCGAAACTGGACAATCCCCAGCATCTATGCTACAATAGAAAGGTAATAAATTATTAGCAGACATTGGTCCACGCATAGCGGGACGCATGTTTAGCCAA
>CAZMNQ010000067.1:0-5635 GCA_964567695.1 uncultured Bdellovibrionales bacterium | reverse complement strand
TATATACTATGGTATGTATTTTTAAATTTATGGAAGTATCAAGTTTAAAAAATCAAATAGCTGAATTTCCGCAATCGCCCGGGGTGTATATTTTTCGTGATGGGAAAGGCAAGATTGTTTATATTGGCAAAGCGACGAATTTGAAAAGTCGGGTTTCTTCATATTTCAGAGCCGATTCGAACCTACGAAATAGTGCGAATCTACGAATGATGAGTAGGCCGATTGAGGAAATGATTCATCAGGTGGCAGATATAAAAATTATTGAAACTGATTCAGTTTTGGAGGCGTTAATTTTGGAATCTAATTTAATCAAGAAGCATCAGCCGAAATATAATGTAAAAGAAAAAGATGACAAGTCATTTAGCTACTTCGTAATAACACGAGAAGAATTTCCAATAATATTTATTGCGCGAGCGACAGATTTGAGGGATGAATTTCCAATTTCCAATTTCCAATTTCCAAACAAATCTCAATTTCCAATTTCCAAAAACAAAAATTCAAAATTGTATGATAAAATTTTTGGGCCGTACACTAGTAAAAAACAAATGGAAATTGCCTTGAAAATTATTCGCAAGATTTTTCCGTTTCATTCAAATAGGCAAAAGACAGAAAAAGGTTGTTTGGATTTTCAACTGGGACGCTGTCCTGGGCCGTATGTCGGGGCGATTTCCAAAAGGGATTATGCTAAGAATATTCGCGGGATTCAGATGATCTTGGAAGGCAAGAAAAAAAGTTTGCTGGTGAAATTGGAAAAAGAAATGCAAAGATTTGCCAAGAAAGAAGAATTTGAAAAAGCTGGAGAAATTTGCAATAAAATTTTCGCGTTACAGCACATTCAAGATGTGTCCTTGATTTCGAAAGAAAAAGAGGAGTTACGAGTTACGGGTTACCTGCCTACCGGACAGGCAGGCGAGTTATGCGATATGCGAATCGAGACCTACGATATTTCCAACATCTCCGGACAACATGCGGTGGGTTCAATGGTCGTGTTTGAAAATGATCAGCCGAATAAAAAAGAATATCGCAAATTCAAAATAAAAACTGTGGATGGCGCGAATGATGTCGCCATGATGCAAGAGGTTTTGCTGCGGCGCTTTAATAATTCATGGACGCAGCCAGATTTGATCCTGCTCGACGGTGGGCAAGGACATCTTAATATGGCAGAAAAACTTTTGCAGGAACTTGGGTTTGTTATTCCACTAGTGGCGGTGGCGAAAGGACCAAGCCGGAAAAATCTCAAAATCCAAATGACAAATGACAAACAAAATCCATCCGCCGCGGCGGACAAAATCCAAAAAAATATTCAAGCAATTATTAAAGACAAAAACTTAGTCAAAAATATCATGGATGAAGCGCATCGGTTTGCGATTGGCTATCATCGAAAGCTCCGAAAAGAGGCTTTCGGGACTAAATAGGGGCAGGCCTTTACCCCGAAACCAAAAAAGGATAAATAAAAGCAAAAATCTTCCCATATATTTATAAAAATTCTTAGTATATCTTCTTCTTAAAATATTGTTTTAATTTTTGGTTAAAAATCCTTTTTTGGTGTGGGGGAGTTTACAAAGCCAAAAAAATGCTCTAAAATGTCTACTTAGAATATTAACTTCCTACTTTTTATAAATATGATGAAGCCAACAGTAAAGGACAGAAACAAGATTATTATCCGTGGAGCAAGGGTAAATAACCTAAAAAACATCGATATTGATGTGCCGAGAGACCAATTGGTGGTGGTGACAGGCTTGTCCGGATCGGGCAAATCATCACTGGCTTTTGATGTCATTTATGCCGAAGGCAACCGCCGATATTTGGAAGGGATGTCTTCCTATGTGCGACAATTTTTGGATGTCGGAGCCAAACCGGATGTGGACAAAGTGGAAAATTTGAGCCCGACCATTTCCATTGACCAGAAAAGTTTGAGCCGCAGTCCGCGTTCCACAGTGGGGACTTTGACGGAAATATATGATTATTTGCGCGTGATGTTTGCCAAAATTGGCGCTCCGCATTGTTCCAAGTGCGGCGCCGTAATGACTCGCAAAAGCAATCAGGAAATGCTGGATGAAATTTCCGGTTTGCCAGACAAGACGCAGGTTGCAATTCTGGCTAAAATAAAAGAAGCGAATAAAAACTCGAAAGATATTTTGCGCAGCATCAGTCAATTGGGCTATGTCCGAGTGCGTTTTAATGGCAAAATTATGCTGGTGAGTGATGCTTTGCTGATTGCCAGCGAACAAATTGAAAGCGAGATTGAAGTGGTGGTGGATAGAGTATTAATTAAGCAAAAAAATCCGGACACAGAAAGAATTTTAGACTCAATTGAAACGGCTTTGAAAGTCGGCAATGGTTCTATCATAGTTTCCATTGATAATCGGGAGGATCGATTTTATAACAAAGATTTCGTTTGTCATGTTTGCAACATTCGCATCGGAGAAATAACTCCGCGCCATTTTTCTTTCAATAGTCCTGAAGGGGCTTGCGCGCATTGTTCCGGTTTGGGAATAACCAAAGAGGTGGATATGGATCTGGTGATGCCGAACAAAAATCTGACGCTTTCAGAAGGCGCAATTTTACCGTGGAGCAAATCCAATGGTCGTACGGGTGGACAAGGCAATTATATTAATATTTTAGAAGTGCTGGGCAAAGAGTATGGTTTTTCAGTGAATGTTCCGGTGAAAAAACTTTCCGAGGAGGCTCTGCGAATTATTTTTTATGGTCCGGAAAAAAAGGAAATTTTGCTGGAGCAGAGAAATGATATGGGCGGCATGAAAGAAGTGCGAGTCATCTTTGAAGGTGTGATACCGAGTTTGAAGAAAAAATATCAGGAGGTCACTTCGGATTATGTGCGGAGCGATTTGGAAAAATATATGCTGGAAAAAATATGTCCAGCTTGCGAAGGGCAAAGATTGAAGGATGAATTTTTGTCGGTGATGATTGATGAAAAATCAATCGCGGACATTGTGAATATGGATTTGGGAAAGTTTGTGGTGTTTTTAAATAGCATCCAAGAAAATAACAAGCTTGAAAAATCTAAAAGAAACATCGCGGCGTCTTTGGTCAAGGAAATGCGCTTGAAAGCTGAGGCGCTCATTAATGTCGGCTTGGAATATTTGTCGCTTTCTCGCGGTGCCAATTCTATTTCTGGCGGCGAGGCGCAGAGAATCCGGTTGGCTACGCAAATTGGATCAGAACTAATGGGCATCACTTATGTTTTGGATGAACCGTCCATTGGACTGCACAATCGCGATACGGAAAAACTGATTCATACTATGCGCTTATTGCAAGAGGCCGGCAATTCTTTAATTGTGGTGGAGCATGATGAGGATATAATCCGCAAAGCTGATTGGATAATCGATATGGGGCCGGGTGCTGGAGAGGAAGGCGGGGAGATTATTTTTCAGGGAGATTTTAAAAAACTTTTAAGTTCAAAAACTTCTACGGCGCAATATTTGAATGGCAAGAAAAAAGTGGCAGAGAAGAAATCGTTTCGCAAGGGTCATAAAAAATCAATTGAGATTATCGGCGCGCGCGCGCATAATTTAAAAAATATTGATGTGGAAATTCCGCTGGGTAAATTCGTTTCCATCACGGGCGTTTCCGGATCAGGCAAATCAACTTTGGTTTCCGATATTCTGGCTAAAGCTTTGTCAAAACATTTTTTCAATGCTAAAAGTACGCCGGGAGAGCATAAAAAAATAACCGGACTCAGTAATGTCGATAAAGTTATTAATATTAATCAAACACCGATTGGACGAACATCAAGATCAAACACGGCGACTTATACCGGAGTTTTCTCCTTGATCCGTGATTTATTTGTTTCAACGGAAGAAGCCAAAAACCGAGCCTACACGCCGAGTCGCTTCAGTTTCAATATGAAAGGCGGACGATGCGAGGTTTGTCAGGGCGATGGAACAAAAAAGATTGAAATGCATCTTTTGCCGGATATGTATGTCAAATGTGAGGCTTGCGCGGGAACGAGATATAATAAAAAAACTTTGGATGTGGAATATCAGGGCGTGAATATCGCGGAGGTGTTGGATATGAGTGTTTACTATGCTCTGCATTTCTTTAAAAAATCGCCGCTCATTGTGGAAAAGTTGCGGATATTGGAACAGGTTGGCTTGGGCTATTTGAAGCTAGGGCAAAGCGCGACCAATCTTTCCGGCGGTGAAGCGCAGAGAATCAAATTGGCCACCGAGCTTTCTAGAAAATCGACGGGCAAGACATTATATATTTTAGATGAACCGACGATTGGTTTACATTTTGATGATGTGAAAAGACTCCTGGGTGTTCTGGACGCGCTGGTGGACAAGGGCAATTCTGTTTTAGTAGTCGAACATAATATTGATGTAATCCGCAATTCTGACTGGGTGATTGACATTGGGCCGGAAGGCGGTGACAAGGGTGGAGAGGTTGTCTATGCCGGCACGCCAGATAAATTGAGTAAGGTTAAACGCAGCTGGACAGGAAAATATTTGTAGGGAATTTTTAATTTCCAATTTTTAATTTTATAAATAAATAATAATTTTTAAATTTTTAAACCAATGTTGTTTAAGCGATGGTTTAGATATTAAAAATTAAGACATTATTTAAAAATTAAAAATTATAAAATTTATGTCAGATAATCTTTCTAAATATATACTGACTACGCTGGTCTATTACGATGTTATGGATTATCCGATGACAGTTTTTGAAGTTTGGAAATATCTAACGAAAATTTCTCCGGAAGTCGCGGAAAAATATTCATTGGCAGAAGTGATGAAAGAATTGGAGGAAGATAAATTAAAAAAAATCATTGAAGAATATCGCGGCTATTATTTTTTGAAAGGCTGCCTGCCCGCAACGCTTCGCTCGCCAGACACGCCGACGCAAGCCATGCGAGCTGGCGTAGCGATGCGGGCGGGAAGTGAGTTGGTTCCACAGAGAATCGAAAGAAACAAAATTGCTGAGAAAAAATTCAGAATCGTGCGCCAAGTTGTTTGGTGGCTGAGATTTGCGCCCTTTGCGCGCGGAGTGGCAGTGACCGGCCGCATGGCGATGAAAAACGCGGAGCATAAAAGCGATTTGGATTTGTTGATTATTTTGGAAAAAAACAGGATGTTTATTGGACGATTGTTGGTGACGCTTCTGGTGCATCTTTTGGGCAAAAGGAGACACGGCAACAAAATAAAAGATCGGATTTGCTTGAATCATTTTGTGGCTACAAAATGTTGCGTTTCCGGCCGGGATATTTTTGCCTCGCACGAGTATGCTTTTATGGTACCGATTTTTGGTGCCAAGGCTTTTCGGAAATTTCAAAAAAACAATCCTTGGATACAGGGCTTTAAAATTAACTTTGAACCAGCTGATGGAAATTTAAAAAAAATCTCAGACAGCCATGTGTCAAAATTTGTCAGAGAAAATTTGGAAAAAATCTTGCACGCTGATTTCATTGAGCAAAAAATGGAAAAGTGGCAACAAAAAAGAATCGCTAACAATCCAAAATCTAAGCAAGCAGGAGGAATAATTATTTGCAGTCCAGAAGAGCTAGCCTTTTGGCCGAACTTTGAAAATCAAGGGCCGAAAGTTTTTGATAGTTTTCAAGAGAGATTAGCAGAGTTGAGATAAAAAGTTATCCACACCCTACTCATTTTTTTTTGTT
>CAZMNQ010000066.1:0-5674 GCA_964567695.1 uncultured Bdellovibrionales bacterium | reverse complement strand
TGCAGGTATTGGATTAAGTCTTGATTCATAGATAGTTGATTATACTACAATTATACGTTTGTAGTATAGTGCACTATACAAGTGATGTCAAGGGCTTGTTTTTTGGCTCATACAGGGCATTTTAGGCCTACTTTTGTTGTTTAAATATCATTCAATCATTGCGTTTTCCGGCAATAAATCTGCGCTAAAACTAACCAATTTTAGGCAAAAATTCGACAACAAAAGACAGCTGTTTAGAAACAGTTGCCTTTTTCAGGAGCGCTCTACCAAGAACCCAATGGCGCAGAAATCAACACTCCGCACCCTCCGCCCAGCCTGTTCCTGTCAATAACCTTCAAGACCACAAAAGCAAAAGCATCGGCCAGATCATCGTGTTTTTCAACGCCAAAATGAACCAACTGGTTAATCAACTTTTCCCCTCCGACTCTCGGGAAAACAACCCGGCCGGAAAAGATATATTCCGAAGTAGAAGTTAGCTTTGCCCTTTTATCATAGTTATTGACTTTTACGCCTTCGGTTCGAATTCCTTCCGCTTTCAGTTGTTGGATGACCGCCGCTTGATAGGCAACATCCTCCACGCAGATATACCGTGTGTCGTGACTATACATACTATCAACCATTCGTATTCTTTCCAGGGTTTCCGGAAAAGTCAGGTGTTCATTGATCGGATTAGGTAAGATGTAGATTTTCAGATTGTCGCCGGAGCCATAAACATAACCAGTTACCATAGCAGTGCAATCAGCCGTAGTTTTTTGCGAAATAGCCAAATCCACGCCCACAACAATGTAGTTTGGTTTTCCTTCCGGCAGCTGGTCATAGAGCTGGATCCATTCAGCTTGAATCACTTGGCCGTCGTCCGGAATAATCCGCAACATTATTTCCCTCTGCCAAGCCACTTCGCTGCTTATCATTTTATGCATTTCCTCAACATCTTCCATATTGCGAAATTTCCCCGGCCAAAGGATTTCGTTGGATTTGTTGATCAACGGATATGCTCGGTAGATGCCATCCATTCTGCCAGCCTCAATATTGTCCTTGAGCCGCATCAGTAGCGAATCTTCGTGCAGCAGATTGCCGATCACCATTATCTTTGTATCCCGATCACCAGCCGGAATGATTTCGCTCATCAGCCAATTGTATGTTTTGTCTCGGCCTTCCAAAGTTTTCGCTGAATTGGAGTCCTCCACATCATCCAGAATGATGAGATCTGGTCGATGCTCGCCGTGGCGAATACCGCGAATTGATTGTTCACTAGAAGCGGCCGTAATGCGCGCTCCGAATTTAGGAATTTCCAGTGAAACCGAACCCCACTCTCCGTCTTTTTCTTCAAAGGGACCCAGCTCTCTGGATAAAACGGCATTGCCCTCAAACTCGCGCTTGATATTATTCAGATGCCGTCTGGCTTGGTTTTGGGTTTGTCCCAGAATCAACACAAACTTTTTCTGCGGTTTGCCGATAATTGACCAAATCGGATAGGACAAATTAACGATGGTGGATTTAGCTGAATCGCGAAAAGCCACGATTACTGCGTGCTTTATCGATTCGTCTTCCGTAATGCGGAATATATCCCTCTGGAATTCCGCTGTCGGGTATTTCACATAATGGCTTAGATAGGTGTGAAAAAACAAATAATGACTGCCATAAGTCGCTGCTAAACGGATATCCCGAACATTAACAATTTGTTGAATAATGTCAGACTCGGTTATTACGCTTTGGATTCGCGCCATCGCCCCGATGCTTGTGCTAGTTGTCATACTTTTCATTGCCTAGAGAAGCCAAGCGCAGAGCTTCCTCTACGATTTTCTTCTGTTCGGCATTTAATTCTTGATTAACATTTCCTCTTTCCATGACCTCTACCTTGTTGGCATACGCCTTGTGCCTGTTTTGGAGCCAGAATCTAACTGCCGAAAGATTGTTGTCTCGGATCGCCATAATGAGTTGGTTTTCCGATAGGTCATTAATCATTTCAACTCCTTCGGCAATCGCATCATCCGCATCCTTGGCAAATTCTTTATCGTCAATTTTCCAGCGATAAAAGCTGGCTCGACTAATGCCGGCTTTTTGGCAGGCAGCTTGGATGATAGGCAATTTCTTCAGTTGCTCCAATACCGCCAGCTTGTCTTCAGCCGTCCGCTTCTTGGTCGCCTGGTTATTTTTCTCGCTCATCTTTTTTCTCCTTATCAATTACTCTCGTAGCTTTCACTCCTGACATTTTTTCGAAGCGATCAATAATCGTCTGACAATACTCCGGATCGAGTTCGATCATAAAACATCTGCGTTGGGTTTGCTCGCAAGCCAGCAGTGTTTGTCCCGATCCACCGAATCAGTCAAAAACCACATCTCCGATTTTGGAACTATTGAGAATAATTCTGCGGAGCAGTCCCAGTGGTTTCATCGTCGGGTGAGCCTTGCTTTTGCTAGGCCGCGGAAAAACCAAAACGCTTTTGTCCTTGGAGCGCAGGAAATCATACTGCCCAAACCAGCCGTAAGCGATCAACTCATGTTGGGGCAGATAATCCATCCTGCCGATGATGCTGTGGTTTTTGACCCAGATAATGAGCTGGGTGAATTTGAAGCCGGCCTTTTCCATGCCGATTTTCAGCGCGAAGATCATCTTGTCCGCGTTGAAAATGTAGACGGAATTTTTTCGTTCCAAGAACGGTTTGATTGCCTCCAGCGAATCAACAGTGAATCGGATGTATTCCTCTTCGCTTTGCAGGTGATCATTGGCGATCGGTTTGCGCTTGTTCTTTGTGGAAGAAAAGTTTTCCCGACTTTCAACAATAGCAATCCCATACGGAGGATCCTGACACAAAAGCTTAGCCTTTTCTTTTGCGAAGAGTTTAGCTATCAGTTTTTTGTCCCGACAATCTCCGCAGGCCAGGCGATGATTTCCCAAGAGAAACACATCGCCAATTTTAATTGAATTTTCTTTAGTCATTGCTTTTTTCGTTACCAATTAGTTGGGCACTCTTGCCACTCAAACTCTCATACCTTCTGATAATTACCTCGCAAAAAACCGGGTCAAGTTCAGCCATAAAACAGCGTCTTTTCATCTGTTCACAAGCGATGAGAACTGATCCCGATCCGCCGAACAAATCCAAAACGGCATCGCCCGGTTTAGTGCAACGGCGCAATGGTTTTTCATTGAGCGATACGGGCTTCTGGGTCGGATGCAAATATTCAGCAGTCGGCAGTCTTTTGGCCAGCCAAATGTCGAACAAATCCAAAATGTCTTCCGGCAAGCGGTTGCCGGTGCCTGTTTCCTTGTTGAGAATCTCATTGAGATTGGTAACTCGCGCAGAAATGTATGGTTTTCCGCGCGTAGCATAGACGCAGGGCTCATAGGCCTTGTTGAAAGCGATTTGGGGCGTCATATTAGCGTTGTTCTTAACCCAAATACAGACTCTTTTGGAATCCAGACCTAGTTCGGCGTAAATGTCCTGGACAAGACCGATGTATTTTTGGTCGCAGAAGTAAAACACATGGCAATCTTTTTCGGAGACTGCCAATGAATTTTCCATAGTAGCCTTCAGAAATTCTCGGTACTCCGCGTCCGTTTTCTTGTCGTTGGCCGAGCCGCCATATTTTTGACTCTTGCCAAGTCCTGAATCATAGTCGTAATTTATGTTATAGACAGGATCTGAGAGCGTGACATTGATCTGGTTTTCCCCGACAAGTCTTGTGACTGTTTCCAATTGGGTGGAGTCACCGCAAATTAGGCGATGGTCGCCGAGTTGATACAGGTCGCCCAATTTGACCCTGGGTGTTTTGATTTTGGCGATTTCTTTTTCGACATCGAAATTATCATTTTCGGTTTCCAGAGAGTCGTCCCAGATATTGGCCAAATCCTGATCGTCAAAACCCACCTCCAGGAGCAAGTTTAGATCAAACCCTTTCAATATTTCGTAGTTCCAATCGCCACTGACCGCATTGCTGGTCAGGAGATACTGCTCGTATTCTTCTTGGGCAAGCTTGCGGTTGGGAACGCGAACATCAATTTCTTCCGCTCCGCGACCCAGGAGCTGCAAAACTTTTATGCGCTGATGACCCGCCACAATGGCGTTGTCAGTGTCGATGGCCGGAACTTCGGCCAAATTAAACTTCTTGATGCTGCGCTTGAGATCCTCAAGTTGCTTTTCGCTTATTTTTCGTGGATTCTTCTCATAGGGGAGAAGATCATCCACTTTGCGCCTTTCATTATGCCAGATTAGCTTTTTCATAGCTAGATACTTAATAGTTAGAAGATTATCCGGACAAAACAAAAAACCCACGCGTCAGTTTTCGCGGGGAAAACCTTCGCAGTGGGTTTCAAAAAAAACAAAACACGGCTCTTTATTCCTAGAGCATCATCTGAAAGATATTTATTCTGAACTGATTGGGGAATAGGGATCCGATTTGCTGTCATTTTTGTCTGATAACCATTGGTTACAGACTCTTTCCTCTTGTCCTAATTCCTCTTACCTCGTAACTCTTAACTAATTTCTCAATGTTCTTCGCTCTTTTCTAATTCCTATGCTGCTAGTTTACACCTTGGGGAAAATATGTCAATGGTACATATCAAACTTTGCCCCAACTACTCCACGACAGGCAAATAGGTACAACGGCAGAAGCCCATCTCGTGAGCACAGTCTTTGCAGGGTAATGGCCGCGTCTTGATCGCCTCTTCCACGGTGTGAATCTTGCCTTGCTGACTCTTGCAATGTTCGCAGGAATTGGCAGTAACCAGAATTTCAACCTTGGAAACCACTCCACTCTGTTTGTATCCCAGCAGGTTGTTGATATTGGAGGTATTCAGCTGATCGGATATTTTTTTGATTTGTTCTTCGGTCATATTTTTCTTAAGTTCTATACATCGCATATACTCCATAATGTTCCGAAAAAACGGAAGTATATGGATTATATAAGCTTCTCCTCTATTTTTCGTATTTTCTCCTGATCAACTTTTTCCTGCGCCTTATTTTTCTTGCCATTTATATAATTATCTCCCTCACCGAACAATTTGTCCTTGAGAAATCCAGCGAATGCCTGCATTTCCTTTCTATATCCGTCTAATCTTTTGCCCAGCGATTCTTTTTCCTCGTCGGATAATTTTAAGTCATTAATATTTCTGTAATCCTCTCCACCATTGAATATTTCAAAGCTTCCTTCCACCATATCGTCCATATTTTCAGTGTCCGCCTTTATTCTCACATTATCGGCGACTTGTCGATTTTTATAAAAATCGTCTAGGATTTCTTTAATGATATATAAAAACTTTCCACTTTCCTCCCTCCATTTTTGATAATCTTCCATTTCGCCATTTTTTTCACATTCATGAAAAGCTTCCCAGTAGGCGTCCATATTGAACATTCTCTTGACTTCCTCTACTGGCATATTGCATTTTTTGGCAACTTTTTCAAAGGCTTCATTTTGACCAACAAATCTTTCTTCTGGTTCATTTAGCGCCTCGATCCGAATCCAAGGCGCGCTCATGCCACTATCAAAATGCCCCTCACATGATTGGCCGGTATTTATATTAAAAGCGTTTAAAGCGATGACTGCGTCCTTTATGCCGTCATCAATTCCATGACCTTCAGCATCAGCGATATGTTTTATTTCATTTCTAGCTTGATCCCATCTTCCTTGTAACACATTTTTCTCACTGACTTTCTTCTCGTCTTTATCAACATTT